>CAMYIQ010000152.1 GCA_947258465.1 uncultured Erythrobacter sp. | reverse complement strand
TGCCGGATTTGCCGGCGCTGCCTTTACGATCGGCCAGGGAACCCCTTGCGTGTTGTTTGCGCCGCCTATGCTCCGCCGATGCGCGCGAGGCAAGGGGCGCGCGCAATTCACAGCGCCGCCGCCTTTTCCAGAGCCACTACATACCCTTCCGCGCCGAGCCCCTTGACCTCGTCCACCGCGGCCATGCCGATATAGGATATGTGGCGGAATGCCTCGCGCGTGGCCGGATCGGACAGATGCACTTCGATCACCGGCACGCCGATCGCCTTGATCGCATCGAGCAGCGCGATCGAGGTGTGGGTATACGCCGCCGCGTTGAGCAGTACCGCCCTGGCCCGGACTTCGCGCGCCTCGTGCAACCAGTCGACGAGCACGCCTTCGTGATTGGTCTGGCGGAAATCAATGACGAGGCCGAGTTCGCGCGCCTTGCTCTCCAGCCTCGCCTCGATATCGGCGAGGGTATCGGAGCCGTAAATTTCCGGCTCGCGTGTGCCGAGCAGGTTGAGGTTGGGGCCATTGAGGACGAAGACGATGTCGGTCATAGGCCTGGGTTAGCGACTGCTTGTCCAGGGGAAAAGCGGAAGCTTGCCCTACGATCGGTGTCGAGGACTTTCGAGCATGTGGCAGCGAATGACTGTTCCTGCCCGAGCCGCTGCTTGACCTTCGTCAACGCCCATGCCGTTCTTGCTCGATATTTCCGCGCCTGGGGAATTTGGGAGGGCGCGACCGTATCAAGGATGGAGAATTGCCATGGAAATAAACCAACTGCATCGCGGTCGGTTAATCGACCACGTCCAGCTCGTCGTTCGCGATCTTAAATCCAGTAGGGACTTCTACGGGGCCATTCTGGCCGTTCTGGATATCCCCATCGTGACTGTGACCGAGGACTTTTTCTGGGCCGATGAACTCGTCGTGTCCTCGGCTGAAAGTCCAGCGGCCCAAGGTATGCTGACAGGGCGCCACCACCTAGCCTTCCAGGCAAAGGACCGTGAGACGGTGGACGCCTTTCTGTGGACGCCTTTCTATCTATCGTGAAGCCATGGCTCATGGAGGACGCGATAATGGTGCGCCCGGCGAGAGACCCTATCACCCGGGTATTACGCGGCCTTCGTGCTCGATCCAGATGGGAACAACATCGAAGTCGTGTACCATGGCGAAGCGCTACGCAGTGCACCGTCGGTAGTCATCGAATTTTGACGCGAGGACCTTCGAGTTCCTCGAGATAGATGCCATCACCATCCCGCCGAACGCGCAGCCGCAGAAATACACGAAAACGTCTGCTTCCCCCCACCCGATTGCCCACTTCTCATCTACTGATCGACGCCCTTCACCTTTCCCCATTGGCGGGCGGCGGTGTAGCCGAGGTAGCCGGTGCCGAAGAGGGCATAGAGCGCTTCGGGAAGAGCGGAGAGATAGCGCGTCATGCCCTCCCCGATCGCACGCGCCGCAATGGGGTCGAAGGCGGCGATCACGCCCATCGGCACGCTGAACAGAATCAGCGCATACATGACATAGAGGAAGCTCGGCCGCGCGCGACTGGTCCAGGGATCGCGGCTTTGCGCTTCGGCGACGATGGCCGACAGGCGCGCTTCGATCTGCTTCAACTCCTGCGTACCTTCCAGCGAAAGCAATTCCAGTCTCGCTCTTGCGCGCGCTTCCTTGTCGGGGATCACCTTATCGATAATCGAGGCGATGGGGCCGATAAGCGGTTTGAGTAGAGACATAGCGTAGCTCCGACTGAGGAAATGGTCGTGAATAACCATATCGGTTCGTGTAGGAAAACGGTATGTCCGGAACCGGTCCTTCCGGTAGGGGCGGCGAGAGCTGGTCGTGACGAAATGGCCATCAACCATCAGACCGAGTCCTCTTCCGCCGAGGTGCGACACGCATCTCTTCGCATCCGCAGGTGTACTGTCGGGCACTACAACCCTGACGGTCTCGCCCGGCTCCGCGCCAGCGAATGATCCGGATGACCTTAGCATGAAGGAAAACCACTGGTCGGGATGACTGGATTCGAACCAGCGACCCCCACACCCCCAGTATGGTGCGCTACCAGGCTGCGCTACATCCCGAAACCAGTGGAGGCGGCCCTATAGGGTGCGGTTTTCTGCATGGCAAGCACAGTTCGCAGGCAATTCGTTGCCCCGGTCCCGCATTGCTGCTAACCGCCCCGCACTTTCGCATGACGGAGCGCGTCGGCCGGTTGAACGCGCGGCTAACATCTCCCAATTGCGGATCTGACAGACACTTTTCTCCGACAGGTATTCCTCACGATGATCGATATTCTCGCCGCCGCCGGAAGCTCCGCCGCCGAGGCGCCCGCCTGGACCGGCTGGGTTTTGCCGCTGGGCATGCTTTTGATCCTGTGGTTCCTCATTCTGCGTCCGCAGATGCGCCAACAAAAACAGCATCGCGAACGGGTTGCCGGACTCAACAAGGGCGACGAAGTGGTAACCGCAGGCGGCCTGGTGGGCAAGATCACCAAGGTCGAGGAACAATTCGTCCATGTCGAGCTTGCCAAGGGCATGACCGTCAAGGCGGTCCGCAACACGATTGGCGACGTGCTGTCCTCGCGCGACAAGCCCGCCGCGAACGACTAGGTCGAGGGCGCTACCTTCCATGCTCGATTTCCCTACTTGGCGTAAGGTCTGGCTCTGGCTGATCACCGGCCTGTGCGTGTTCGCCGCACTGCCGTCGCTGCTTTCCGCAACCAGCGTGCGCTGGCCCGATGCGCTGCCCGATCCGATGGTCAATCTCGGTCTCGACCTTGCCGGCGGCAGCCATATTCTGCTCGAAGCGCATGCGGCGCAGGTCGCGTCGCAGCGTCTCGAGAATATGGAAGAGAATGTGCGCAACACCATGCGCCGCGCCGAACCGCGCATCCGCATCGGCGACGTGTCGACGCGGGGCGGGCGGCTGAGCTTCATCCTCGACGATCCAAGCCAGCTCGATAGGGCGCGCGAACTGCTGTTGCCGTCGATCAACGGCACGGGCCTCGTGCGCGAATGGGATCTGACGGTGGAGGACGGCAACCGGATGATCCTCACGCCGACCTCCGAGGGTATCGATCAGGCGGTCAGCGATGCGATGGAGAGCGCTACCGAAGTCGTACGCAAACGTATCGACGAACTCGGCACACGCGAACCGACGATCATTCGCCAAGGCGACACACGCATCGTCGTTCAGGTCCCCGGCCTGCAAGATCCCGATCAGCTCAAGGCGCTGCTCGGCCAGACTGCGAAGCTCGAATTCAAGCTGGTCGATCAGAATGCGCTGCCGAGCGATGTACAGCAGGGCCTCGCCCCTCCGGGATCGGAGATCTTTCCCTATGCGGAAACCAGCGACTTTGCGGGCAGCTCGCTTGCCGTTCGCCGCTTGGGCGGCATTCGCGGCGACAATCTGACCGGCGCGCAGCAGAGTTTCGACCCGCAGACCAACGAACCGGTGGTTAACATCCAGTTCGACACCGATGGGGGGCGTCGCTTCGCGAAGCTGACTACCGACAATGTCGGCAAGCCGTTTGCAATCATCCTCGACGGGCAGGTTTTGTCGGCCCCGAATATCAACGAACCGATCCGCGGCGGGTCGGCGCAGATTTCGGGCGGGTTCTCGGTTGAAACCGCAAACCAATTGGCAATCTCGCTGCGTTCAGGCGCGCTGCCGGTCGATCTGGCCGTTATCGAGGAACGCACCGTTGGCCCCGATCTG
>CAMYIQ010000151.1 GCA_947258465.1 uncultured Erythrobacter sp. | reverse complement strand
TCCTCAACGCGCTTCGTCCCGGTGCTCGACCAGCGCGTTGAGGAGATAATCCGATTGGTGAAGTTGCGCGCCTGGACATAGGCAATGGCATCGAATTGCCAGGGGCCACGACCAATCAGACGCAGGCTGCCATCCTGTCCTTCGATAGTGCTGTCCGCCCCTTCGAAGCGGAGCGTCCGTTCGTCGCGATAGGCAAGCCCGCGGAACTGGAGTTCGATATCGTCGGACAGCGGTGCAACGCCGCGTATCTGCGCCGACCAGCCATCGAAGGCTGCCCGCGCGGAGAGAGGCACGCGATCCGCCGCGGGAGTGGAGAAGAACCCCTTCCCGCGATCCCATCGACCCGATGCAACAACGAAACCGCTACCCAGCCGCGTGGCGGCAGTGGTCGAGACTTCGGTCTCTCCGCGATCATTGGCGAGGGCCTGCCCCGCAACGCCTTCCAGCACGTCGATTCCAGCGCTTTCCAGTTCGATAGTCCCGGCCAGCGCCCCGGCGCCGAACGGCCCGGAACCGCCGCCCCGCGTAACGCGGATCTGCGCCAACCGCTCCGGCGCAAGCGCGCTAAAGGGAATGTAGCCGAAAAAGGGATCGCTCATCGGCACGCCGTCGAGAAGCACCAGCGCGCGGCTGGTGGCATTGCCGCCCAGCGCACGCAGCGTGGCGCCCTGAGCCGAGGCATTGGCCGACCGGCTATCCGAACGGCGGAACTGCTGAAATCCGGCGACCGACGACAAAGCATCCTCGATCCGTCCCGAAGGCACCGACAAGAGCGTTTCGCGGTTGATCGTCCGCGTGTCGTAAGCGGGGGCGGCCGGCGTTTCGTCGAGACCTTCGCCAGTGACGACGATCATCTTTCCGCTATCCTCGGCCGCAAGCGGTGTGACCATGGCCAGCGCGAGGCCGGTACCGGCGATACAGTGTCGGAAGATAGGCATCGCTCCGCCTCCTAACGGGTGATCCTCGACAATGCGAGGACAAGCTAGGCGATTGCACCTTCGCAGCGATTGCCTAGAGATGAAGGTGGAAGAGGAGAGATGGAATGGCCGAGGCAAGTGAGCGTTCGGAATGGGTCAAGCGGCCCGCCGCAGCGATCGAGGGGACAAATTGCACGCTCGGGGATTATCAGTCTCTCTATGCGCGCAGTGTCGAGGATACGGATGCCTTCTGGGCCGGCCAGGCCCAACGCCTCGACTGGCTCGCTCGGCCCACGAAAATCGCCAACTGGTCCTTTGATCCGGTGGCGATCAAATGGTTCGAAGACGGGGTCCTCAACATATGTCACAACGCGGTCGACCGTCATGTCGATGCGGGCCACGGTGATCAGCTGGCCCTGATTTTCGAACCCGATGCGCCCGATGGCGAAGTCCGCCGGATCACCTACGCCGAGTTGCAGACCGAAGTCATTCGCATGGCCAATACGCTCAAGGCGATGGGCGTCGCAAAGGGCGACCGGGTTACGATCTACATGCCGATGGTGCCCGAAGGTGCCTATGCCATGCTTGCCTGCGCGCGGATCGGCGCGATCCATTCGGTCATATTCGGCGGGTTCAGCCCCGAGGCGATCGCGGGCCGGGTGGAAGATTGCGAAAGCGACTGGATCGTCACTGCCGATGAGGGTCTGCGCGGCGGCAAGCATATCCCCCTAAAGGCCAATCTCGACGCGGCGCTGGAAAAGGTAACGGTGAAGGCAGTCCTCGTGCTGCGCCACACTGGCGGCGATGTTTCGATGACCGAGGGCCGCGACCACTGGTATCATGAGCTGTCGGCAGACGTTGCCGCCGAATGCCCATGCGAACCAATGAACGCGGAAGATCCGCTGTTCATCCTCTACACCTCGGGCTCGACCGGGAAACCCAAGGGTGTGCTTCACACAACCGGCGGCTACGCCGTCTGGACCGAAACCACCTTCCGCTACATCTTCGACTATCGCGAAGGCGAAGTGTTCTGGTGTACGGCGGATATCGGCTGGGTCACCGGACACAGCTACATCGTCTACGGCCCGTTACTGAACGGGGCGACGGCGGTGATGTTCGAAGGCGTTCCGACCTATCCGGACCACGACCGCTTCTGGGCGATATGCGAAAAGCACAAGGTCAACATCTTCTATACCGCACCGACCGCGATCCGCGCCCTGATGCGCGAAGGTGATAGCCATGTGCTGAAACATGATCTTTCGTCCTTGCGGCTGCTCGGCAGCGTCGGCGAACCGATCAACCCGGAGGCGTGGCGCTGGTATCACGAGACCGTCGGCAAGGGCGAACTCCCGGTCATCGACACCTGGTGGCAGACGGAAACCGGCGGCTGCATGATCACCACCCTGCCCGGCGCGCACGACATGAAGCCAGGCAGTGCAGGTCGCCCGTTTTTCGGGGTCTGTCCGCAACTGGTCGATAATGAGGGCGAGGTGCTCGACGGGGCGACTTCGGGCAATCTATGCATCACCCGCAGTTGGCCCGGCCAGGCCCGGACTGTATATGGCGATCACGATCGCTTCGTGCAGACCTATTTCAGCACATACAAAGGCAAGTATTTTACCGGCGACGGGTGCCGCCGGGACGAGGACGGATATTACTGGATAACCGGCCGGGTGGACGATGTGATCAACGTATCCGGCCACCGCATGGGCACTGCCGAAATCGAAAGCGCGCTGGTACTGCACCCCAAGGTTAGCGAGGCGGCGGTGGTCGGCTTCCCGCACGATATAAAAGGCCAGGGCATCTATTGCTATGTCACTTTGAATGCGGGCGTGGAAGCAGGCGACGAACTGACTGCGGACCTGCGCGCATATGTGCGCAGGGAAATCGGCCCGATTGCGGCCCCCGATCACCTGCACTTCACCCCCGCCCTGCCCAAAACCCGCAGCGGGAAAATCATGCGCCGGATCCTACGCAAAATCGCCGAGAACGAATTCGGCTCGCTGGGTGATATCTCGACCCTGGCAGATCCCGGCGTGGTAGCTGCCCTGATCGAAGGCCGACGGAACCGGTAGACAGGCGCTCGCCTCCGCATTCCCCGGCCCGCTTCGCTGCGAACGGTCGGGTTTGGCGTGGTGGTCCGCGATGGCACGCGAACAGAGTTATGAGGCGATTAACCCAGCCTGTGGCATAAGGCCGAGATGCACGAGGCCCGGCTATAATGTGGATCGTAAAGCAAATCGTCTCGCGCACGCCCGGATCGGGATGGCGCGGCTTCTTCCTCATCGGCTGCGTCACGATTCTCGCCTTGCTTCTCGCAGGGACGAGCTGGAGCGCGTGGCAATCCTCGGAAGGGCGGGCCGCCGCCGAAGATCGACAATACCACACCATCGAAGTCCTGCTGGCCACCAACACCGTGCGGGCTGCCGCCCTCCAGCAGGTTCGCGGTGGGCGGGGATATCTCCTCACGGGGAACCGCCTTTTCCTGAAGCCCTATACTCTCGGCAAGCGAGAGGCCGAAACAGCCCAGGCCCGGCTGGTTGCGCTGGTCGGAAACCATGACGAGCAGCCCGCGCGTGTCGAAGCGCTGGACACACATCTCGCCCATCTGGATGTCGTTCTGGGGTCGATGATCGACAGCATGGCGAAAGACGAAACACGCGCCGCATTGACGATCATGCGAAGCGGGAGCGACCGCGATGCGATCGAGGCGATCCTGAGAACTCTCGATGCGATTGACGCCACGGAGCGCGCGGCACTGGATACCCAGACGGCGATCGCGCAACAACGCGCCATAGCCAATGAGCGCTACCAGTACCTTCTGGCCACCGTTGGCCTTTGCCTGCTCGCGTTATCGATACTTGCCACCATCTATGTGCGGCGAGCCCTCGATGCCGAACATGCCGCGCGGAAGGAACTCGAGCACTTCGCCTTGACCGACCCGCTGACCTCCCTGCCCAACCGACGGGCTTTCATGGAAGCTGCCACTCAACATATCGTACAATCGCAAGCCGACCCCAAGCGCAAGCTCAGCCTGGCCGTGGTCGATATCGACCACTTCAAGCGCATCAACGACCGGTTCGGCCATCCCGCCGGTGACGAGGTTATCAAGGAAGTCGGCCAGAGGGCGATCGCCGCGCTGCGCAAGCATGATTTCGTCGGCCGGATCGGAGGCGAGGAGTACGGTGTGATCCTGCCTCGAGCCGATCTCGATACTGCTTGCACCGTATGCGAGCGGCTGCGCGAAGCCATCGCCGGTTCGCCGATCGTCAGGAACGACGCAATCATCCCGTTCACGGCAAGTATCGGTATTGCAGAGTTCCGGGCCGACGACGATATCGACCATCTGCTGGCGCGTGCGGATGCGGCCCTTTACGAGGCGAAGACCGGGGGGCGCAACCAGGTCCGTCTCGCAGCCTGACCCTTGCACATCGTGGTGCGGGCGGCCTAAGCGCGCTCCATGGCAAAACATCGCATATTGTTCGTCTGCCTTGGCAATATCTGCCGCTCTCCTCTTGCCGAAGCGGCCTTCAAAAAGGCCGCAGGCGAAGCCGGACTTGATGCCGATGTGGAAAGTGCCGGAACAGCCGATTATCACGTTGGCGAGCCGCCCGACCCGCGGAGCATCGAAGAGGCTCAGCGCCGCGGGATCGACATAACCGGCTATCGCGGGCGTCAGTTGAGCGTGCGCGACTTCCACGAATTCGATTTCATCCTCGGCATGGATCGCTCGAACATGACCAACATCGCACGCATCGATCCGGGCGACGGCAAGGCCCAGATCGCCATGCTGCTCGATCTCGTACC
>CAMYIQ010000150.1 GCA_947258465.1 uncultured Erythrobacter sp. | reverse complement strand
CGCGTGATAGCGCAGCCCCACGGGCGCCCACAATTCTGCGATCATGCCGGGCGGCGGCACGTTGACGCTATCGAGGAACTGCGCGGTGACGGTCATCGCCTCGCCCTCGTTCTCCCACAAATGGGCCACCAGCGTGCGTAGCTGGTTGAGCAGCGCGACCACCGACGCAACCGCGAAGGCCACCAGCAGCGGTTTCCAGCCGAAGGCGAAAACACTGCCGATCAGCGCCCAGCTCCACAGCATTCCGCCCACTTCCTGAAACAGCACCCGCGGCCGCAGATCGCCTTCGGGCGGGCGACGGCGGAAATCGGGATTGATCGCCAGCGCGCTGAGCCGTTGCCAGGTAAGCCGGCGGATCGGCGGAATGACCGCCCCCAGCGGCACCAGCACGGCGAAACGGAACAGCAGGGCAGCCGGGGCCAGCAGCGCGATCAGCACGAAGGCGGGCAGGCTCCACGGCTTCATCAGCGCGAGAGGCAGATATTCCGGGTCCTCGATCGTGCCGTATTGCGTGCGCTTGTGATGCAGCGTGTGCACCTGTTCGTACATGAAGGACGGGGTCAGCATCGGAATGCCGACCAGCAGATTCCACACCGCGCTGAAGCCGGGCAGCGCGCCGTTTCGAAAATGCGAAATCTCGTGGATGAACAACAGCGCGCGATAAAGCGCGAGGACCGATAGAACGCCGAGCGCGAGTGCGACCGGCAGGCTATCGACGAGGATCGCGCCAGCCAGCGAAGCGTAGCCGATCACGGCCGAACCGATCATGTCGGGCCAGTATATTCGCGCCCGATGTTCGGCGATATCCTTGGTCAGATCCCGCGCCGCGCGCAGCATTGCCTTGTCGTCGGGTATCTGGGCGTGCCAGCCCGAACCCGCGTTGCGCCGCGAGGCGATATCGGCAGCCGAAATCCGTGTTTGTTGCACATTCATGGTCGAAATTCCCGGGGCGTCTCTATCCGAAAACACGCACGCGATACAGCGCACGGTGTCGATCATAGTAATCGTGGCGGCGCGTTTCCTTGACAAAGATCAGCTAGCGCACACAGGGCTAATCCAGGCTGAACGAAGGTAACGCGCGAATGTCGGATGCGAATGTGGTGATAGAGGCAGTGGAAGGCAAGAAGGGCCGCGCCGAGTTTGTCGATATCGGTCGAGCGCTGGCCGCACGCGAACCGCATTCCGTGCCGCAACTGCGTTCGGAACAATTGGAATTGGTCGATCCGGGTAAGAACCCCTTTTTCGGTCATGCCTCACACCAGCTCTTCATCGCCCGCCGGAAAGGCAGGCCGGTGGGCCGCATTTCCGCCCATATCGATCATCTTGCCCTCGAATTGCCGCGCGAACAGGGTTTCGGTCCAGGCGCGGGCATGTTCGGCTATTTCGATGCCGAGGACGAAGGCGCGGCGCATGCGCTTCTCGCGGCGGCCGAGCGCTGGTTGCGCGCGCAGGGCATGACTCGCGCGATCGGCCCGATCTCGATGTCGATCTGGGAAGAGCCCGGCCTGCTTGTAAAAGGCCAGGATCACGCGCCGCTGATCATGATGGGCCACCACCCGGCTATATACCGGCAATGGATCGAGAGCGCGGGCTATGCGCGCGCCAAGACGTTGCTGACATACGATCTGGACGTATCGGGGGATTTCCCCCCGCTGGTGCGCCGCATCGTGCAATCGGGCCAGCGCAACAAACGCATCACCGTCCGCCCGGTCGACACAAAACGCTGGGACGAGGAAGTCGAGGTAATCCTTTCGATCCTCAATGATGCCTGGTCGAACAATTGGGGGTTCGTTCCCTTCACCAGTGAAGAAATCGCCTATGCCGGCAAGAAACTGAAGCCGATCATTCACGAGGAGATCAATCTGGTGGCGGAACTGGACGGGCGGCCAGTCGCCTTCATGCTGACTTTCCCCGACGTCAACCGCGTACTGCGCAAGGTGAATGGCAAGCTGTTTCCCTTCGGATGGTTCCACCTGCTGCGCTGGATGCGCAAACCCATCGGCGCCGATATGCGCGTGCCCCTGATGGGTGTGCTCAAGGAACTGCACAATTCGCGTCTCGCCAGCCAGCTTGCCTTCATGATGATCAGCCAGATCCGCGACACCGCCACCCGGCTCTATGGCACGCAGCGCGCCGAGATCGGCTGGATCCTCGACGACAATAAGGGGATGATGGCAATTGCCGATGCCATCGAAAGCAGCGTCAATCGCGAATATGCGATTTATGAAAGGCCGATCGCTGATTGAACCGGGCCGGCTGTCGCAATTTGGCCACGGTCCGCAGTCAAGCGACAGGCGGCGGGAACTGCATCGGCGCGCCCACCGTTGGCGGAACACATGCGCGATACCGATATCGCCACCCCTTACGAGAACCGATGACGCAGCACCCCAAGACCCGCGCTCGTGAAAAGCTACCGGCCCATGTGCTAGTGGTGGAAGATGATGCCGTCCTCGGCCTCACGATCGAACAGGCGCTGCTCGATGCCGGCGTAGCCAAGGTGGCGCTGTCCGCCTCGACCGAGGAAGCCCTGCGCCATTTGCGCGACGATCAGCCCCAGGTAATCGTGCTCGACGTGCACCTTGCCGACCGCGACGATGGCTGGGCCATTGCCGAACTGGTCCGCACGCTTGGCCCGGACAGCCCGCGCATCATTTTTTCGACCGGCGCCCCGCAGGACATTCCCGCGGACATTGCCGCGCTCGGCTGTATTCTCGAAAAACCCTATGACGCGGACATCCTGGTGGATCTGCTGCGCCAACCCCGGCGACAGGGCATCATCTCGCGCCTGCGCGGCGCCCTGCGCTGATACCTTCGCGGGGCGCTTTGCCCGGCCCTGCCTTCGCATGTCTTCGCCGCAAAATCCCGAGCGCGGACCGTCGCATGGAAAAAGACCGTCGCACGGAAAAAAGGCCTCCGCTGCTTATGCAACGGAGGCCTTTCGGGATCGTATCACCGGCCGCTTGGACGGGAGGGGGGGTCTCGGCGGTGACATAAAGGATACGCGCCGCCAAAAACTGGGTTCCCGCCTATCGTCATTTTTTTTGAATTGCGCGAAATTCCGGTCAGATAATCCGGTCAGATAAAGGGTCGGCAATTGTCCTTGCCGCGATCGAACTGGGCGAATTCGGCCGCTTTGGCGAGGTCCGGTACGTGGATTTCGCGCGATTTCCATTCCACCAGGCCTTCGCGCTGGAGTTGGCGCAGGGTTCGGTTGGTGTGGACCAGCGACAGGCCCAGCATATCGGCGATTTGCGCCTGGGTGATCGGCAGAGAAACAATGTTCTGTTCGTCGGCCAGGCAGGTCGATTGCGCCCGGTCGAGCAACCACACCGCCAGATAGGTCACCCGTTCGCGGGCATTGCGCTGCCCCAGCGACACGATGTGCCCTTCGAGAGCCGTTTCTTCCTTGGCGGCGAGCCAGGTGATATCGTAACCGAGGGTCGGATGCTTCGCCACCAGTTCGAAGAAAGCGTCTTTCCTGAATCGGCACAGGCGCGCCTCCACCAGCGCTTCGATCGTATGGCTCGACGGTTCGTCGAACGCCCCCTGGAGACCGATGAGATCGCCGGGAAACATGAAGTTGACGATCTGCCGCCGACCATCGTCGAGCGATCGCGAGCGAATCAAAACGCCGTCGAGAACGGTATAAAGGCGTTCATGACACTCCCCCTCCTCGATCAGCGCATCGCCCCGGTCCAGCGCGACTTCGCCATCCTTGAATTCCTCCATATAGACGAGCTGTTGCTCGCCGAGCTCTCTCAGGCCGGGGCAGGCCTGAAGCGGACACTGCGGACAGGCAATGGGATCGGCAATCTCGTGCAACGCTCTGGGCTCCCGGCGAGGTAATGTCGCCTGGACGGATTCGCCCGAACCGGCCTATTTGTCAAACGACACCTTGCGGCTGCAAGCGCAGGAACCTAACCCGGCCCAACACGTTAGAAGCGCGCACCTTAAGGAAGGGGTCTAAATGTCGCTTGGTGATCAGATTGCTCGTAACCTGCCGTATTTGCGCCGCTATGCGCGCGCACTGACCGGTTCGCAGGCTACGGGAGACGCATTCGTCCGCGCTACGCTGGAGGCCGCCCTGGCCGATAGCGAACTCAAACAATCGCTCGAGGGTGGCCGCGTCCCGCTCTACCGCGCGTTCAACAAGGTCTGGTCGAGCGCCTATATGGACGTTCCCGAAACCTTTGGCAGCGATGAACACGAAGGCGCCGCGCAGGATCGCCTCAAATCCGTGACTCCGCTGAACCGCCAGGCGCTGCTGCTGACCACGCTGGAGGATTTTTCGCCCGAGCAAGCCGCCGAGATCATGGACGCTTCGGCCGAGGATATCGAACGGCTGGCCCAGGAAGCGGTTTCGGAGATCGATCGCGAATCGGCGACCAGCGTTCTGATCATCGAGGACGAGCCGCTGATTTCCATGCAGCTCGAAGATCTCGTGACCTCGCTCGGCCACGATGTTTGTGGCACTGCCGCCACGCGGACGCAGGCGCAGGAAGTCGTCGCCGAAAAGACACCGGGCCTCGTGCTTGCCGATATCCAGCTCGCCGATGGGTCCTCGGGCCTCGATGCCGTGGACGACATTCTCGCGATCAGCAGCGTCCCGGTGATCTTCATCACCGCCTATCCCGAACGCCTGCTGACCGGCGACAGGCCCGAACCTACCTATCTGGTCACCAAGCCGTTTCAGGAACAGACTGTCCGCGCGGCGATCAGCCAGGCGCTGTTCTTCGGGTCGAGCCGCCCGCTGGGCTAACACTTTCACCGCATTCAACGATAAAACGGGAAACCCGGGCCGCTCTACGGTCCGGGTTTTTCTTCGTCTGCGTCCAGCTCGCGCGCGCCCGGCCCCTTGCTTCGCAATTCGAATTCGCTCCGCTCGCGAACCGGCACCAGAAGGCTGCAGCGAACACCCTCCGGCCGGAAATCGAGTTCGACCGGATGGCGCAGTTCATGCGCCACGATCTTCTCGATCAGATCGGTGCCGAACCCGCGACGTTGCGGCTGCGATACGGGTGGCCCATCGCTTTCGATCCATTCAATTTTCGCCAGCGTGTCGTTGATCTGGCTCCACCGAACGGTGACCTTGCCGCCCGGCACGCTGAGCGATCCATACTTCGCCGCATTGGTCGCCAACTCGTGAACCGCGAGGCCCAGCGACAGGGCATCGTTCGGCGCCAGCTCGGTATGCGGACCAACCAGATCGAGCTGGTGGTCCTCGTCGCGCGCATAGGGCGCTAGCTCGACCTCCACCACCGCGCGAATCGGCGTGGTCCCCCAGTCCGACTGGGTCAGCAGATCGTGTGTGGCCGAAAGCGCGCGAATACGCCCATCGAGCCCCTCTGCGAATTCGTCCAAATCCGCCGACCTGCGGCGAGTCAGCGACACGATCGACAGCACATTGGCAAGCGTGTTCTTGACCCGGTGATTGAGCTCACGCGTCAGCGAATTGCGGATCGAGTTCTGTTCCTCGAACCAGCTTATCGCACGGCGATCCTCCAGCGTCTGCTGAGTTAGCAGGCGCGCCACCAGCATCAGCAGGCTGGCGACGGCAAGGCCGAACAGCAGCGTGATCATCGACATAGAGGACAGTCCCTCTTCACGCGTGGACTGCACTTCGAGCATCATTGTGCGATTGGCGAGGTTGACTTCCCTGACCACGGCCGACCGGCCATCGAGCCAGGCATCGCTCCGCGCCATCGGCACCGGGTCGGCGGTCTCTCCGTCGAGCAGCCGGGCGCCGATGTCGTCATAGCTGACCAGATCGGACGCGGAGGCGAGAAACTGCGAGGCATTGAACGGGCTGTAAATAAAGCCCTTGAGCTCGCGCGAGCTGCTCAGCCCCTCGAAGACCGGCATCACAATAAGGAAGCCGACGGCATCCCCGCCGCCTTCCTGCACCAGCACGACCGGCCCGCTGGCGGTGGGGCGATCATTGGCCGCGGCCAAATCCATCGCCGCACGACGTGTCGGTTCGGAATACATGTCGTAGCCCAGCGCGCGGCGGTTGCGCACGGTGTCGGGCTGCAGGAACAGGATCGGCGTCAGCAGGTCGCGCGGCTGTTCCTCGATCGTGGGAGTGACATGCTGTTCGTCCCTCCGGCTCATACCGAGCCGCGCTTCGAACGCGGCAAGTTCCGCGGCCTCGACGACGGGTGCCCAGCCGATCCCTTCCGCGCCCCGATAATTGGCATCCAGGCGTAGTTCGGAAACAAACCGCCGGAACAGTTCGGGCGTGACTTCATCCTGCGTCGACAGCAGCGCGGCCCCCGCACGCAGATAGGCCGAGCTGGTATAGGCCCGCCGTTCGATGGCCGACGTCATCGCCTGCGCCTTGCGCGCGACATCGGCGGCATCGCGTTCCTGTTCGCCCCGCTCGATCGCAAAGACGCTGAGCACGGTGATACCGGTGACGAGAACGAAAATCAGCACCGGGATTCCGCGGGGATAATCGATCAACCAACGCCTCCGGCGTCCTTTGCGTTGGAGTTTCTCGGTGACCAGCGTTCTGCCCCTGACAATTCATCCGGTGTTGTCGTATATTGCGATTCACTATGCCGGGGAGCGCGTTTAGTTCCAAGATGGGGTTGGCGGGAACCTGTGTGTTGTCCATACGTTGTGCGAAGCACATCCGGGATCGACACTTCCGCCCGTGCACGCTGCCCGGGCGAGAAATCTAAAAAGGTAGTACCTTTCGCGCCATGAGTTCCAAGACGCCCAAGACACCGCAGCGGGTCCCCGCTGGCGGACCGCTTCCCACTCCCGCCAAAAGCGGCAAGGACACGCACCCGGACTGGGCAACCGGCCTGAGGAAGCTTTACGATTCGGTCGTGGAGGAACCGCTGCCCGACACGTTCCAGGATCTTCTCGACAAGCTGGATGCGAAAGACTGATGGCGAAGGAGGAACGGACGGCCTCCGAAAAGGCTGATTTCAAACGCGAGCTCACCGAAGTCGTGCCTCATCTGCGCGCCTTTGCGCGCGGGCTGTGCGGCAGGGCCGACATGGCCGACGATCTCGTGCAGGAAACGCTGCTCAAGGCCTGGGCCGCGCAAGAGCGCTTCCAACCCGGCACGAGCATGCGCGCCTGGACCTTCGTGATTCTGCGCAATGCCTATCTGACCGATATGCGCCGCAACCGGTTTCGCGGCGAATATGACGAGACGGTGGCCGAACGCGTGCTGACCGCACCCGCCGGTCAGGAAGAACCGATTCACCTGTCGGATATGCACCGCGCCTTGCTGACGCTGCCGCCCGAACGGCGCGAGGCGCTGCTGCTGGTGGGCGCGGGCGGCTTCTCCTACGAAGAAGCCGCGACCATCTGCGGCTGCGCCGTGGGCACGATCAAGAGCAGGGTCGGGCGCGCCCGCGCCGCGCTCAATGCAATGCTGGCCGATGGCAATATTCCAAAGCGCTCGATCGACGACAATGCCGCGCACCGCGCCATTCTCGAAGAGCTCGACGACGTCGCCGCGGGCCAGGGCGCCAGCCGCAGCTAGAAAATCTTTGTTCGTGCGGCGCTTGTCACGATTCGCCGTGGAGGGCAGATAGAGGCTGATGAGCGAGACCCAGCCTCCCGAGCCGAACGCACCGCGCGCGGACGCGCGCCGTTCGCGTCGGCTGGCGTTCGCGGAACAGGAATTGCGGCTGACGTCCTCGCTCGTCCTGCTGATCGGGCTCGGCCTGTTCTTTGCTCTGCCCTTCGTCCTGTCGATCGGTTCGGTGGTGTTCCTGCCTGTCGTTACGGCGCTGGTGCTGACCGTGATCCTCTCGCCGCTGGCGGACAAGCTCAATGGCTGGGGCCTGCCCAATGCGCTGGCATCGGTCACCGCGCTGCTGATTTTCTTCACCATCCTGCTGCTGGCCCTCGCGCTGATCCTGCAGCCCGCCATCGCCCTGTTCGACGATGTTCCCGACATGGTCAGGCGCGTAATGTCGCGTTTCAGCGAGCTGCGCGAACGGTTTGCCTGGATCGCCACGATCAACGCTCAACTGGCTGCGCTGATGAACGATGAAGGGACGCGCGAAGTGGTGCTGGCCGCGCCGAGCCTGCTCGAACAGGTCGCCTTCGCCACCCCCAGCTTGATCATCGAGACGATCCTGACGCTGCTGATGGCCTATTTCATGATCGAAGCGCGTGTACGCCTGCGCCAGCGCCTGCTGTTCGGACGCGCGAGTTTCGGCACCAGTATCAAGGCCGCGCGCGTCCTGCGCGAGGTGCAGGATCGGGTCGCCGCCTATATTCTGACCGTCGGGTGGATCAATGCGCTGGTCGGCGTGGTGGTGGCGCTGGGCGCCTGGGCGCTGGGTGTGGATGCGCCGATCATGTGGGGCGGGCTGGCGGCTCTGCTCAATTTCCTCCCCTATGTCGGCCCGATCGTGATGATCGCCCTGCTCGGGCTGTTCGGGATCGGCACCGCCGACACGATCGTGCTCGGCCTGATACCGGCAGCAGCCTATCTCGCGCTGCACACGGTGGAGGCCAACATGGTCACCCCATCCATTCTGGGCGCGCGGTTCACCATGAATCCCGTCCTGATCCTGATCGCACTGTCCTATTTCACCTGGATTTGGGGCTTTTTCGGCGCGCTTCTGTCGGTGCCGATCCTGCTGATGCTGACTGCATTGTTCGATCATATCGGCAGACCGAACCTGGTCGGGTTCATCTTCGGCGAACCGCTCTTTACGGCCAGCCTGTTCGACGAACCGGCTTCGGACAAGGCGCCGCCGCAATAGAAAACCCGCCGCCATCGCTGGCGACGGGTTTCTCAAAATGGTCTTCGGCGATCCTTAGTTCGGATACTGCCAAGTGGTCCCGCGGGCCAGGTTTTCGCTCGCGAAGCTCCAGTTCAGCTTACCGCTCACCGCTTCGAGATAGGCGGGGCGCGCATTCTGGTGGTCGAGATAATAGGCGTGCTCCCAGAGATCGATCACGAGCAGCGGGTTGACGTCGGCCTGATCGGCCAGCGTATCGCCGTCATGGGTTTCCTCGATGGTCAGCGTGCCATCCTTGACCGCCAGCCAGACCCAGCCGCTGGCGAAATGCCCCGCACCGCGTTCTGCCAGCTTTTCCTTGAGCCCGTCGATCGAACCGAAAGCTTCGTCGATCATGCTTTTCAGTTCGCCCGAAGCGTTGGTTTCCTCGGCCGCCATCGAGTGCCAGTAGAAGCCGTGGTTCCAGCTCTGGGCCGAATTGTTGAACAGTCCCGCATTGCTGCCACGAGCCGCCGCAATGACCTCTTCCAGGCTCTTGTCGGCCAACTCGCCGCCCTCGATCGCGGCATTGGTTTTGTCGATATAAGCCTTGTGGTGCTTGCCGTGGTGAAACGACAGCGTCTTTGCCGACACGGCCGGTTCCAGCGCAGTGTCGTCGTAAGGCAGGTCGATCAGCGCAAAAGCCATGAAATGTCCCCTCTTGGGTTGGAGTGAAAGAAATTCGTGTTCGCGTTCCTAACGCGTCGATGCGCGCGTGGTTGCACATAGCGGCGATATTGTGCGCGAAAAGGGGGGCAGACGGTCTTTTATTCGCAGCCCAACCGCGCCATGGGGGGCCTAGCAAAAGGAGACGCCCGACAGATGGCTCGCAATTTCTTCGGCACTGACGGAATTCGTGGACGCACGAACGAGGGCGTGATGACCGCCGCCACCGCGATGCGCGTAGGCCAGGCGGCAGGCACGCATTTCCTGCGCGGCGACCACCGGCACCGCGTGGTGATCGGCAAGGATACACGCCTGTCGGGCTATATGATGGAAAGCGCGCTGGTTGCGGGTTTCACCTCGGTCGGGATGGACGTGATCATGACCGGGCCGCTGCCGACGCCCGCCATCGCCCTGCTCACGCGCGAAATGCGCGCCGATCTGGGTGTGATGATTTCCGCCAGCCACAACCCGTTCGAAGATAATGGCATCAAGCTGTTCGGCCCCGATGGCTACAAGCTGTCGGACAAGGCCGAAGCCGCGATCGAGCGATTGCTCGAACAGGACCCCTTGCTGGTCGAGCCGGACCGCATCGGGCGGGCGCGGCGGATCGAGGATGCGCGCGGGCGCTACATCCATGCGGTCAAGCAATCGGTGGCCTCCGATGTTCGCTTCGACGGGCTTAAAGTGGTGGTCGACTGTGCCAACGGCGCCGCCTACCAGGTCGCCCCCAGCGCAATCTGGGAACTGGGCGCGGACATCATCCCGATGGGTGTCGAACCCAACGGAACCAATATCAATGACGGCGTCGGCTCGACCGCGCTGGATGCCATCAAGGCCCGCGTGATCGACGAAGGCGCCGACATCGGCATTGCGCTGGATGGCGATGCGGACCGGCTGATCGTCATCGACGAGAAAGGCAAGACGGTCGATGGCGACCAGATCATGGCGCTGATCGCCAGCCGGTTGAAGGCGCTGGGCGAGCTTAAGGGCGATGGCGTGGTGGCCACGGTGATGTCCAATCTCGGGCTCGAACGCTATCTGGAGGGAATCGGCCTTAGCCTCGAGCGCACGAAGGTCGGCGATCGCTACGTGCTCGAACGGATGAAGGAAGGGGGATTCAATGTCGGGGGCGAGCAATCGGGGCATATGATCCTGCTCGAGCACGGCACCACGGGTGACGGCACCATCGCAGCGCTCCGCATCCTTGCCAGCCTGGTGCGCTCGGGCAAGCCGGCGAGCGAATTGCTGCACGTTTTCGACCCGGTTCCGCAACTGCTCAAGAATGTACGCTATTCGGGCGGCAAGCCGCTGGACAATGAAACCGTTCGGCAGGTGATTGCCGAGGCGGAGCAGGAACTGGCGGGCAAGGGCCGCCTGGTGATCCGCCCCTCCGGCACCGAGCCGGTCATCCGGGTGATGGCCGAAGGCGACGATGCCGCGCAGGTCGAAACGGTGGTCGACCGGATCTGCGCCGCCGTGAAGGGCGCGATCTGATGCTTGAAATGCGCCCCGATTGCGAACGCTGCGGCACCGATCTTCCGGCGCAGAATTCCGGCGCCTTCATTTGCAGTTTTGAGTGCACCTTCTGCGCCGAATGCGCCGAGGACCTCGATGATGTCTGCCCCAATTGCGGGGGAGAGCTGATGGACCGGCCCACGCGCGCGAAGAAACTGCACGAGAAATTTCCGCCGGGCACGACGCGGAAATTCAGCGGATGAGCGAACCCGCCCCGCCCCGCATTCTGTCCATCGCCGGCTCCGACAGTTCGGGCGGCGCCGGAATCCAGGCCGATATCAAGACCATCATCATGCTGGGCGGCTATGCGATGACCGCAATCACCGCAGTCACCGCGCAGAATACCTGCGGCGTACAGGGTGTGGAAACGCTGCCGCCGAAATTCGTGCTGGAACAGGTGGAAAGCTGCCTGTCCGATATCGGAGTCGACGCGATCAAGATCGGCATGCTCGGTTCACCGGAAACCGCGCGGCTGCTCGCCGATAGGCTGGACAGTTTCGCCGGGCCGATCGTGTTCGATCCGGTCATGGTCGCAACCAGCGGGTCCGTGCTCGCGGACGAGGATACGATCGCCGGTTTCGCCGCCCTGATGGAAATCGCCACCATCGTCACACCCAACCTGCCCGAACTTGAAATTCTGACCGGGCGCGAGACCATCGCCGACGAGGATGTGTTCGATGCAGCCAAGACGCTGGCCGAGCGCCACGGCGTGCAGGTCCTGGCCAAGGGCGGCCACGCGGGTGACGAAACGCAGGTGGTCGACCGGATCGTTTCACCCACAGGCAAGCTGGCGAGCTTCGCCCATGCACGGATCGATACGCGTCACACGCACGGTACGGGCTGTACGCTCTCGGCCGCGCTGGCGACGCTGCTTGGCTATCGGCAACCGCTGACCAATGCGATCCGTATCGCCCGCGCCTTTACCCATTCGGCAATCGAAAATGCCCCCAGATTCGGCGAAGGGAGCGGCCCGCTCGGGCACCAGGCGGTGCGCAAGCAGGCCTGAAGATCAGCAGCCGAGCTCGTAGAATTCGCACAGATACTCCCATGCCTCTTCCGCGGTTTCGCACCAGCGGAACAGGTCGAGGTCCTTCTTCGAGATCGTGCCTTCCTCGGCGATCGCCTCGAAATTGACCACGCGCGTCCAGAATTCCTTGCCGAACAGCAGGATGGGGATCGGCTTCATCTTGCCGGTCTGAATCAGGGTCAGCAGTTCGAACAGCTCGTCGAATGTACCGAAACCGCCCGGGAACACGGCCACTGCCCGCGCGCGCAGCAGGAAATGCATCTTGCGCAGGGCGAAATAGTGGAAGTTCAGCGAAAGATAGGGCGTCACATACTGATTGGGCGCCTGTTCATGCGGCAGGATGATGTTGAGCCCGATGGATTCCCCGCCAGCCTCGCTCGCGCCGCGATTGGCCGCCTCCATGATCGACGGACCGCCGCCCGAGCAGACGACGAACTGGCGTTTGCCGTTCTCGATGATCGACTTTTCCGTGGCCAACGTGGCGAGCTTGCGCGCTTCGTCGTAATATTTCGACTTGGCCACGAGGCGCTCGACGACCTGGCGTTCGTCCTCGGGCAAATCCTTGGCCCCTTCCAGCGCGGTTTCGGCCGCTTCGGGCGGGGGAATGCGTGCGCTGCCATACATCACCAGCGTCGAACCGACGCCGGCCTCGTCCAGAACCATTTCGGGCTTGAGCAGTTCGAGCTGGAAACGGACCGGCCGCAATTCCTCGCGCAGGAGGAAGTCGGTATCCTGGAAAGCCAGCTTGTAGCTTGGATGCTCTGTCTGCGGTGTCTCGACCTCGAGACCCTTCTGCTCGAACTTGGCTTCCTGTTCGGCAGCGTAGAACTTGCGCTCGGCGATACAGTGTTCGCGTTTTTCTTCTTCTGTCATACGCCGCCCGATAGTGCGCCGGGCGAGGCCATACAAGTCGAAGAGAAAATGGCAGGGGTGACAGGATTCGAACCCGTGGCCCTCGGTTTTGGAGACCGATGCTCTACCAGCTGAGCTACACCCCTGCAGGAAGGGCGCGCATTAGTATGGCCGCTCGCACTTGGCAAGGCGGATATCGCGCGACCTGCGGAAGTGTTATGGGATCGCGCGATGCATGCCCCCAAGACATCTCGAATTCCCGTCGATCTCCTGCTGCGCGCTTATCGCGGCGGTGTGTTCCCCATGGCCGACCACCGCAGGGATACCGAGGTCTATTGGGTCGAACCGCGCGAGCGGGCGATACTCCCGCTCGATGGCTTCCGCCTGTCGAAAAGCTTGAAGAAGACATTGCGGCAGAACCGCTTCCGCGTGACCTGCAACACCGATTTCCCGGGGGTCATCGCGGCTTGCGCCGCCCCGCGCGAGGAACATGCCGAGAGCTGGATCAGCCATCGAATCGAATCCAGCTACAATGCTCTGCATATTGCGGGGCACGCCCATTCGATCGAATGCTGGCGGGGTCCCGATCTGGTCGGCGGGCTTTACGGCGTGGCATTCGACCGCGTCTTTTGCGGCGAGAGCATGTTCAGCCGGGAAACCGATGCAAGCAAGGTGGCGCTCGCCTGGCTGGTCGCCGCCATGCGGACGGCGGGCTACGCCCTGCTCGACTGCCAGTTCATGACCGATCATCTGGCGCGGCTGGGCGCACAGGCTATCCCGCAGTCGCGTTACATGGCTCTGCTGGCGGGTGCGGGCGGGTTTCCCGAAGTGAGGCTGCCCGATGCGATAGAGTGGTTCGGCGCCTATTCCTCGCCCGGAAAGGCCATCGCGCAATCCTTGACCCAGACATCGTAGATCGGATGTTCGACCACGTTCAGGCTGGGCGAATTGGCGAACAACCAGCCTGAAAAAACCTTGCGGAAATCGTCCGCCGATCCGCGCTGATTGACCAGAAGCTGGACGAAGGCCCCCGTTTCCTTGGGCATTTCCCATGGCGCGGTTCGTTCGCATGCCTGCAAGCGGATGATGACATCGCCGATACGCTGCTGTTCGCCGGGCCGCATTTCGAGATCGCGGCTGACATTATTGCGCTTGTTGAGCAGGCCGAGCGTGGCGACACGTTCTTCCATCGGCGTTCCGATTCCCGCTTCGGCGGCAGGCTGCGCGGGCAATTCGCCCTGTTGCAGATTTTCGGGAATGGCCGTGGCCGCCGCGCCCGCGGGTTCGTCCGCCTCCTGCCCGCAGGACGCCAACAGCGCCGCCGGGAGGAAAAGGGCGAGCGCCCCGCGCATCGTCACGCCTCGGGCGACCAGGCTTCGTAATCGCCCGTTGCCGCGGCGCGCTTGCCCCCACGCTCCAGCGCGCCGGCCGGACGATAGGCGGCGGGCGTTCCCGTGACGTTGGGCGTGTAATCGGCTTCCCATATGCGGGCCGGAGGCAGGCGGCTTTCCGGCACGTCGTCGAAGGCCCCATGCAGCCAGCCATGCCATTCGCTGGGCACGCGGCTCGCATCGTTGGAACCTTCGTAGATTACCCAGCGCCGTTCGCGACCGTCCCCGGTCTTCTTCTTGGAACGGTAGTATTTGTTACCCTGCGCGTCGGTGCCGACGTGTTCGCCATTGCGCGAGGACCACAGGAGAGTGCCGATCGTGGCGCCGTCCCACCAGGTGAAGATCTTGCCGAGGAAGTTCATGGCCGCGCGGTTAGCGGATTCGCGCGCGCGGGCCAAGCCAGTTCGACGCTTACCATTCCACCAGATCGCCGGGTTCGATGCCGAGTTCGGCCGCGCGCCCACCGCGCAGCTCCAGCACGCCCAGGACAGGCCCCACCGAATAGACCGATTCGAGCGAATAGGGTTCGGTCATCGCGGCGATATTGGCGATCCGCCTGTCCGGCCCGATGAAGATGATATCGAGCGGGAGCGGGGTGTTCTTCATCCAGAAGCTTTGCGCCGTGGTCCCGTCATAGGGGAAGATCATCCCCTCGAAATCCCCCAGCTCGGTGCGGAACATGAGACCGCGCGCCTGGGCTTCGGGCGAATCGGCCACCTCGACCCGGAAGCCGATTCGTTCGCCATCGCTCGTCACCGATAGCGGGATGATCGCAAGGCCGGAAACCGGATGCACATTCGGCGTGGCGGTTTCGGCAATCGTTGTTGCCTGGTCGCCGCGCGGTTCCGCCTGCGTTTGCGGCGAACAGGCCATCAGCATCGCAAGCGCCGCGCAGGCGCCCAGCGCTCTCACTCCCGTTCGTCCCGTGCTTGCGCGACCCATTCCTCCAGCTCCTCGATATCGCGCGCTTCGATGACGCGCCTGGCATGCTCGAAATCATGGCCCGCGCGCACCATTGCCGCAAGCCGCTTTTGCTTGAGCTTATGGCGTTCGTCCGGGCCGAGATCATGCGGCCTGGCGAAAGGGCCGAAGCCGCGTTTGCGCGCAAGCACCAGCGCGGCCTGGCGTTTTTCCGCCTCTCCCGGTGCAAGCAGGCCGCGCATGTCGTCGGCGATTCCGGCCGCCCGCAGATTCGCCTCTACCCTCCGTGCGCCATAGCCCCGCGCAGTCAGATCGGCCGCCTTGGCACGGCCATAGGCCTCGTCGTCGACATAGCCCCTGGCGACGAACCTTTCGACCAGACCGGCGACATCGGGGTCCTCCCCCTCGACGAATCCACGCTCGCGCAGCTTGCGTTTCAGATAGGCCTGCAGTTTGCCCGCACTGGTCGCGAAACGCGCGACATAGGCGACCGCCAACTCTTCCAGCCGCGTGCGATCAAGCGGTTTTGCCCCGCGACGTGTGCGGGAGAATGTTGCGCCTTCATCATCCATCGGCCATATTCCTGCCACACTCCTTTCAGATTGGGAAATGCGGGAGAGCGTGCAACCATATGGATTGCGCGCCAGATCAAGTAATGAGGGAAGCCGCAAGGCTCCAGCTATTCACGGGTATCGCCGATAATTATGACCGACGCCGTACTGACGCCGACGCCGAACGACTGCAACCTGCCACGCCGTCGTTCGGACTTCGCGACCTTCAACGATGCCATCGACTATGCAGCGCGTAGTGCGAAAGGCCTCAATTTCCACGACATGCGCGGGACGCTCCATCGGGTCTATCGCTATGCGCAGATGCGCGAGGATGCTCTCGAAGCGGCCCATCGGCTCGTGGCCATGGGCATCGAGAAGGAAGACCGCGTCGCGCTGGTGGCCGAGACAAGCCCCGAATTCGCCGCGCTTTTTTGTGCCTGCACTCTGATGGGCGCCTGGCCCGTGCCGCTGCCGCTGCCGACGACCTTCGGCGGCAAGGAAAGCTATATCGACCAGCTTTCGGTACAATTGCAGAGTTCGGATCCGAAGATCCTCATCTATCCCGGCGAAATCGCCGAAATGGCCAAGGCCGCTGCCGACAAACAGGGTTGCGCCGGGGAAAGCTGGGAAGATTTCGCCCGGCGGCCCGCCCCCCCGGTCGACCTGCCCGAGGCCCAACCCGACGATATCTGCTATCTGCAATATTCCTCGGGTTCGACTCGTTTCCCCACGGGCGTCGCGGTGACGCACGAAGCCTTGCTGCACAATCTGCGCGGCCATGCCGAATCGATGAACATCGGCACCAATGATCGGGTGGTCAGCTGGCTGCCCTGGTATCACGATATGGGGCTGGTCGGCTGCTTCCTGTCGCTGATCGCCAATCAGGTGTCGGTCGATCTCATCAAGACCGAACATTTCGCCCGCCGTCCCCTCGCCTGGCTCGACCTAATCAGCCGGAACACGGGTACGACCCTCAGCTATTCGCCGACTTTCGGGTACGACATCTGTGCCCGCCGCATTTCCAGCCAGAGCCACGTTGCCGATCGCTTCGACCTGTCGCGCTGGCGCGTGGCCGGCAATGGCGCGGACATGATCCGCCCCGACGTAATGCAGAGCTTCGTCAACGCCTTTGCCGATGCGGGCTTCAAGGCGAACAGCTTCAATCCGAGCTACGGCCTCGCCGAAGCGACACTGGCGGTCACCGTGATGCCCCCGGGCGAAGGTATCCGCGTCGAACTGGTCGAGGAGGAACGCCTGTCGGGCCGCCCGCGTGATCTGTCGAAACCCGCGCGCTATCGGGCGATCGTCAATTGCGGCAAGCCGATCCCCGGCATGGAGGTCGAAATCCGCGGCGAAAATGGCGAGGTCAAGAACGACCACCAGATCGGCAAGGTCTGGTGCCGCGGCAAGAGCGTGATGCATTCCTATTTCCGCAACGAAGAGGCAACGAAGGACTGCCTCGTCGACGGATGGCTCGATACGGGCGACATGGGCTATATGGCCGATGGCTATCTGTTCATCGTCGGCCGGGCGAAAGACATGATCATCATCAACGGCAAGAATTTGTGGCCGCAGGATATCGAATGGGCGGTCGAACAATTGCCCGGGTTCAACCATGGCGACATCGCCGCCTTCTCGGTCGATACCGAAAATGGCGAGGAGGCGCCCGCAGTGCTGGTCCATTGCCGCGTGTCGGACGCCGAGGAACGGATCAAATTGCGCGACCAGATCGCCGACAAGGTTCGCGGAGTGACCGGTATGAGCTGCGTGGTCGAACTGGTTCCCCCGCGCACGCTGCCACGCACCAGTTCGGGCAAATTGAGCCGGGCGAAAGCGAAAAAGCTATACCTCGCCGGCGAGATACAGCCGTTGGACCTCGCCGCCTGAGGTCGTCCGCGGCACCAACCATCGGCAAATGAGGTGCTCGGCGGATCGTCGCGCCAGGCTCGCACTTGGTCGATATTCCTCGGAACTCCGAGCGTTTCACACGGTTCTTTGCTATAATCGTATCAGCCGGGTCGCATCCGCTGAAGAGCACCCATTGCCGTGATGAAGAACAAACTGCCGGGTAAACGCATCCTCATCGTCGAGGATAATCCGATCCTTGCCTACGACATCAGCGATCTAGTGGACGAGGTCGGGGCCGAACCCGTTGGCCCGGCGCTCGACATCGGAACCGGCATGCAACTGGTGCGCGAAAACCATCTCGACGCCGCTTTGCTGGATGTGGACATCGGCGGCGAATATGTGTGGCCGATCGCAGAAGAGCTCGATCGTCACAGCGTGCCCTACGCCTTCGTCAGCGCGCAATGCCGAACCGATCTATTGCCCGCCCCTTTCAAGGGAAGGCTTTGTATCGAAAAACCGGCCGCTCACGAAGAGATCGTGGAAGCCCTGATCGCTTTCACTGGTGAGCCGAACGCCTAGTCGAGCGCGCGAACGTAGAAATCGATCGTCGGCCCGCGCGAATGCCATTGCACCCGGGCGCGCGACCTCGGGGTGGAACCCAGGCGCTGAAGCAGCTTGAAACCCGACCCTTCGGCTTCCGGCGGAACGATCGTCCGGCCGGTATCCTCATGCCAGTGTATCGCCAGATCGCTACCGTTGCGCGTTCCGGTCAGGGTGATCTGGCCGCTATCGTAGGATAAGGCCCCATATTTGAGCGAATTGGTCTGCAATTCGCCCAGGATCAGAGCCATTTGCTGGATGGCGTCGTCGCCCAGCTTGCCCTTGGGCATGGTCCCGACCTCGATACGTTCGCCCGCTCCGCTCGCCTCGAGCACCTGCGCGATCGCCGCCCCGAGCTCTGGCGGTTCGTCGTGATTGATCGTGAGCAGGTCCTGCGCGCGCGCCAGTGCCTGGAGTTTTTCCGTCAGCCGCTCGGTCAGGTCGGCGGGACTGTCGGAATTGCGCGACAGCAACTTCGCCACCGATCCGACCACCGCCAACTGGTTTTTGAGGCGATGCCGCATTTCGCGCGCCACGCTGTCGGACCGTTCGGCGAAACGCTCCGCTTCCTCGCGCTTCATGCGCTCCCCGAGCCGCTCCTGCACGCCGATCGTCACGTCGCGCATGCTGGAAAGGATATGCGTAACCGCACCGTCCTGACCGACGATTGGCGATACGCTGACATCCCACCAATGAGGTGCCTGATGCCGGTCGGGCGAATATCCTTCGAACCGGTCCTGCTGGCCGCGCCGTGCGCGGTCGAATGCCGTCGCGGCCCGGGCCTGACGATCGGCGGGCCAGAAATCCGCCCAGCGCCGGTCGCCGACATCGGAAAAATCTTCGAAGCCAAAGGCGCGTAGCCCATTGGGATTGATGTATTCGAGTTCGCCGTCGAGATTGACCAGCATGATACACTCGACCGTCTGAGCGAGAATCCCTTGCAGGACGTCATTCGCCTTATCGGCGAATCCAGTCATGAACAGATCGGTCAAAGCCCACCCCCCATACGAGTTGCAAGGCACTATCATAATTGAGGAAAATCACTGTGTCTCCCCCTCCTCCGGCTTTTCTTCGCGGTTCGAGATTTGGCTTGCCCAACCGGCCGGGCAGGCGGCATGATCGCGTGCCGCGACCAGACCGCGCTTGAAGATCGTGTATTGCAACCCTAATACAGGATTGAAGGCCACCGCGAGCCAACCGGAGACGAGCGCCAGATGAGCGAGACAAAGACGCAGACTGCCACCGAAACCGCTTTCGACCTGACCCCGCCCGATCCGGTGCCCGACGTCAAACCGGAAAAGGCCGCCGGTCTCGTCCCGGTTTCGGAAGAGGTCAAAACCAAGCTCGAGAGCAAGGTCGATGGCTTCGTTGCCGACCTGATCGCCGAAGATGCCAATTCGCCCGAATTCGGCAAGAAGGTCGATCAGCTCACCAATATGGGGCGCAAGGAAATCATGGCGGCGGCCGGCATGTCCAACCGCTTTCTCGACCGGCCCGTGCGCGCGATGGACAAGGACGAAGGCGTTGGTGCCAATCTGGCCGAATTGCGCCGGGTGGTGGAAGATCTCGACCCGGGCAAGCGCGGCAAGCTGTCGGGCACGCGCAAAATCCTCGGCATCATCCCGTTCGGCAACAAGCTGACGAATTATTTCCGCAGTTATCAGAGCGCGCAGACGCATATCCAGTCGATCCTCAACAACCTGGCCAGCGGCAAGGACGAGCTGATCATGGACAATGCCGCGATCGATGTGGAACGGCAGAAGCTGTGGGAGGCGATGGGCAATCTGGAACAGATGATCCACATCTCCAACTCGCTCGACGCCAAGCTGGAGGAAAAAGCCGCCGAACTCGACGCGACCGATCCGGCTAAGGCCAAGGCGGTGCGCGAAACCGCGCTGTTCTATGTCCGCCAGCGCACGCAGGATCTGCTCACCCAGATGGCAGTGAGCGTGCAGGGCTATCTCGCGCTCGACCTGGTCAAGAAGAACAATGTCGAGCTGGTGAAGGGTGTCGATCGCGCCAGCACCACAACGGTCGGCGCGCTGCGCACAGCCGTGACCGTGGCCGAAGCGATGACCAATCAGCGGCTCGTGCTGGGC
This sequence comes from uncultured Erythrobacter sp., assembly GCA_947258465.1. Lineage (GTDB taxonomy): Bacteria > Pseudomonadota > Alphaproteobacteria > Sphingomonadales > Sphingomonadaceae > Qipengyuania. The sequence continues at coordinate 1,309 of CAMYIQ010000150.1, read as the reverse complement.
CAGATCACCGCGCTGAACGACACGACCGCGGGGATCATCGATTCCACCAGCACGCTGCTGCGCGACCAGACCGGCAAGATCCACGAACAGGCCGCTGCCAGCACGATCCCGCTCGAGACGCTGCAGCGCGCGTTCCAGAACATCTACGATACGATGGACGAGGTCGACAGCTTCAAGCTCCGCGCGCTCGACAGCATGAAGCAGACGGTCACTCTGCTCAGCGACGAGGTCGAGAAGTCGAAGGGCTATATCGCCCGCGCCGAAGGACAGGCTCAGGCGCAAAAGCAGGTTGCCGAAAGCAGCCTGCTGAGCATCGAGGGCTGAGGAGCGCGGCCCGGTGAACGATCTTACCCGCGACAGCGAACGTATCCTGGCCGAAGGCAAGGCGCTGGTGCGTGACAACCGCGACGGCGGGCGTCATCGCCGCGCGCCGTCGATCGGCGAAGGTTCGGCCAAGGTGAAGCGCGACCATCTGCTGAAAAAGGTCCGCAACATCGCCATCGCGCTTTTCGCGCTATGGGTCGGAATGGGCGTGCTGGGCGTCATCGTCGACGGGATCGGCTTCCTCGGCGTGATGGCGCTGGTCGTCGCCAGCGTTGTCGCCATCGGTGTGCTGGGCAACTACCCCAAAATAAAGACGCCCAAACGCGCCGACATCAACAAAGGCGACGTGCGGCAGATGGTTGGCAAGACCGAGCTATGGCTCGAGGCGCAGCGCCCCGCCCTGCCCCCGCCCGCGGTCAAGATCGTCGACGACATGGGTGTGCAGCTCGATGCGTTGGGCCTGCAGCTCGACGGGCTCGACCAGAACCACCCCAAGGCGCGCGAAGTGCGCAGCCTGGTTGGCGAACAACTACCCGAGATGATCGACAGCTATCGCCGCATCCCCGCGCATTTGCGCAAGGAAGAACGCGCCGGAGCAACGCCTGACCAGCAATTGACCGACAGCCTCGGCAAAATCAGCGGAGAGATCGATTCGATAACCCGCCAGCTTGCCGAAGGATCGCTCGACGATCTGGCGATCAAGCACCGCTATCTCGATTACAAGTTCGGCGAAGGGGCTGAGACCAGCCCGCTGCTGGAGGACAAAAGCTAATGCGCGTTCCCATCTCTCATTCGATCGGCAAGGACGAAGTCCGCCGCCGCCTGCAATCCCGCAGCCATGAAATCGGGAAGTATGTGCCCGGCGGCATGGCCGACGTCACGACCAGCTGGCCCCACGAAGACCGTATGGACCTCCAAGTGAGAGCCATGGGCCAGGGCATCGACGGATGCGTCATTATCGAAGAGGATCAAGTGATCTTCGAGG
>CAMYIQ010000149.1 GCA_947258465.1 uncultured Erythrobacter sp. | reverse complement strand
CCAGCGAGGCGCTGCAGAAGGAACTGGGCGAACCGGTCTATGCGCCGAGCGGCGAGGCGATTTACTATTCGCGCAACGTCACCTCCGGCCCGATCTTCGAATATGCGCAGGATTCGACCCAGGGCACCTTCGCGATCGAGCGCTACGAGCTGGCCACGGGCGAGGTGACCACGGCTGTCAGCGGCTTTGGCGGCGCAGTGCGTCCGCAACCTTCGCCCGATGGCAACAGCCTGGCCTTCATCCGCCGCGACAAGGACCAGACCGAGCTGTGGGTAAAGGACCTCGCAACGGGCGAGCAGCGGATGATCTATGGCGATCTCGACATGGACATGCAAGAGACCTGGGCTGTCCATGGTTTCTACCCGCTGATGGACTGGGTGCCGGACGGCAATTCCATCGTACTGTGGGCCGGCGGCAAGCTGAAGCGCGTGGCGGTAGACGGCAGTGGCGCGCGCGACATTCCCTTCAGCATTAACGACACGCGCGGCGTCGCCGATGCGCCTCACCCCGTGATCCCGGTATCGCCCGACAGCTTCACCGCGAAGATACCGCGTTTCGCCAGCGTGTCGCCCGATGGGCGTACGGCCGTGTTCGAAAGTCTCGGCAAGCTTTACACCAAGCCGGTTGCGGGCGGTCCGGCTCGGCGCCTGATATCGGGCGGGGACGACGCGCTCGAGCTTTGGCCTTCGTGGTCGCGCGACGGGCGCCGCATCACCTATATCCGCTGGACCGATGCCGGGCTCGGCCAGATTATGACGGCCAATGCCAGTGGCTCGGGGGCGAGGGCGGTCACTTCGATGCGCGGCCATTACGCGAACCCGCGCTTTTCGCCCAATGGCAACATGATCGTGTTCGAAAAGCGATCGGGCGGATACCTGACCTCGCCAGAATTCTCGGAGAACGAGGGTGTCTATCGCGTCAGCGCCTCCGGCGGCACGCCCGAACTGATTGCGCGCGACACGTCGAACCCGCAATTCGGCGCCGATAGCGACCGCGTGTTCATGCTGGGCCGCAAGGATGGCAAGCTGCAACTGCTCTCCGCCGATCTCGACGGCGAAGCGCGGCAGGTCCACGCCGAGGGCGAACTGGCGACCGAGTACCACGTCAGCCCGCGCGGCGATTTCGTCGCCTTTCGCGAAAATTACGAGGTCTTCGCCACACCGCTAATGCCCGGCGGGCAGGCGGTGACGGTGGGCGAAAAGGCCAGCTCGCTGCCCGTGGTGCGCGCTTCGAAGGGCGGCGCGGATTATATCGGCTGGACGCAGGGCGGCGACATGCTGACCTGGTCGATGGGGCCGGTGCTCTACCGTGCCAGCATTGCCTCGATGTTCGCCGATGCGCCGAAAGACAAGGACGCGCCCCAATTCGTGCCGCCAACCAGCGGGACTTCGCTCGACCGCATGGTCGCCGCCGACAAGCCGCGCGGCACGGTGGCGATTACCGGCGCGAAGATACTGACCATGGCGGGTGACGGTGCCGGCGCAATCTCTAATGGCACGATCGTCATCACCGGCGATCGGATCGCCGCGATCGGCCCGGCATCCTCGGTGCAGGTCCCGCAGGGGGCGAGGGTGATCAATGCGGCGGGCAAGACCATCATGCCGGGCCTGGTCGATGCGCATGCGCACGGGCCGCAAGGCACCGGCGATCTGGTGCCGCAGCAGAACTGGTCGCTGGTCCAGAACCTTGCGATGGGCACGACGACGATCCACGATCCGTCCTCGCAGGCGAGCATGATCTTTGCCGCGGCCGAACGCCAGCGCGCAGGGTCTCTGCTCGCACCGCGCATCTTCTCGACCGCGGAAATCGTCTATGGTGCCAAGGCGCCGAGCGTCTATGCGCGGATCGACAGCTATGAGGATGCGCTGGCGCATATCCAGCGGATCAAGGCGCAGGGCGGCATTTCGATCAAGAATTACAACCAGCCCCGGCGCGATCAGCGCCAGCAGGTCGTGGCCGCCGCGCGAGCGGAGGACATGCTGGTCGTGGCCGAGGGCGGTTCGCTGTTCGGCATGGACATGAACCTGATCGCCGACGGCAATTCCACCCTCGAACACAATGTCCCCGGCGAGGTTTTCTACGAAGACGTGCTGCAATTCTGGGCGGGGTCGAACGTCAACTACACACCCACCTTGGTAGTGACTTATGGCGGCCTGGCCGGCGATCCTTACTGGCGGCAGGCGACCGATGTGTTTGCCAACCCGCTGATGGTCCATACCCCGCCGCGCCAACTGATTGCGCAGACGGCGCGGCGCGTGAAGGCGCCTGACTGGGCTTTCGTCGACGACGAGGCTGCACGCGAAGCGAAGAAGCTTGCCCAGCGGGGGGTCAAGGTCAGCATCGGGGCGCATGGCCAGCAGGCCGGAGTCGCCGCCCATTGGGAGCTGTGGAGCTTTGCCCGGGGCGGGATGTCGGCGGTCGAAGCGCTGCGGGCGGGAACGATCGAGCCTGCCAAATCGCTCGGCATGGAGCGCGATATCGGCAGTCTCGAAGTCGGCAAGCTGGCCGATCTCATCGTCCTGGACGCGGATCCCAGCGAGAATATTCGCGATTCGGACAAGATCGACCGCGTGATGCTGGGCGGGCGCCTTTACGATGCGCGGACGATGGACGAGGTCGAGACCGGCGACGCCCGGCGCCTGCCCTATTGGTGGGAATGACCCCGGCAAGGTCGGGCGGTGCGGATTGCAGTTCCGCGCTGCCCGTCTGCCGGGCCTGCATGATGGCTTCTATGCCGCGCGGATCTGACCCAAAAACGCCTCAACGCGCTGTTTGAGCGCGCTGGCCTGACCTTCGAGCTCGGTTGCCGAATTGAGCACTTGGCTCGCAGCGGTGCCGGTGGTGAGGCTGGTTTCGCGGAATTCGTCGATATGCGATGCGACCTCGTCGGTCGAACGGGCGGCGAGATCGATGCTGCGGGCGAGATCCTGCCCGGCGACCGATTGCTGATCCACCGCGCTCGCAATCGAAATCGCGGTCGATTCGAGTTCCTTGACTTGTCCGGCGATCGAACGCAACGCACCGACGCTGGCGCCGGTCGAATCATGCATCGCGCGGATCTGCGCAGCCACTTCCTCCGTCGCGCGGCTGG
>CAMYIQ010000148.1 GCA_947258465.1 uncultured Erythrobacter sp. | reverse complement strand
CTTTATCCGGGCATCGTAAACTATCGCTCTGCCGCTTTTCTCGATCCGTATTACGCCCGGATGCAGCAGCGCCAGGGGCTATTGCGGATTGCCCTCAACGCCGTGTCTTATGCGGTTTTCCGGCTGGTCATCGTCCTGCGGGCGCGCAAGGTTGCGCGTCGATGGGGATGGAGCAAGCCTCGCCGTGCCGAGGCGGTGCGGATCTGCCTTGCCCGGTTCGCCGACCCTGGCGATGTCGCCCTGTACGACATTCGCGACGAAAGCGACTTCGATACGGTCATGCGCCGGTTCGAACATGTCGGGGTAAGCCGCGCGATTGCCAATCCGGCGACCGATCACGATCGCGCGATTACCGACAAGCGAGAATTCTATCGCGTCTGCACGCGGGCTTGCCTGCCCCACCCCCGCGTCCTTGCCGAGCGCTCCAAGCGCGACGGCTGGAAGCTCGTTCAGCAGCCCAGTGCCGGGCCAATCCTGCTCAAGCCGATCAGAGGATCAGGGGGTGCGGGGATCGAGATATTGGCCTCCCGCCCCAGCGACAGGGACCCCGCCGACATCCTGCGGATGCTCGAAGAAGCGAAAGAAACCGGCGGGTGGATAGCGCAGGAACTGCTTCGGCCCCATCCCGATATCGCCGATATCGCGCTGGACGCCCTGCCTACAGCGCGCGTAACCACAATTCTCGACGAGCACGGCGAGCCCGAACTGGTTACTGCGATTCTCCGTCTTGCGGCCCAGCCCGGCGTCATCGTCGATAATGCGCACGCCGGCGGTATCTTTGCCGCCATCGACTTTCAAACGGGCGAACTCGGGCGGGCAAAAAACGCCACCGCGCCCGGCGAATTCGACAGGCATCCCGTCAATGACTGTCCTATTACCGGCAGACATATGCCGGAGTGGCAGGCGCTCAGGCAACTTGCCCTCAAGGCGCATGCCGAACATTTCGACGGGCATGTTCAGATCGGCTGGGACGTCGCGCCGAGCGATCGAGGCCCGATGCTTATCGAGGCGAATGCACGGCCCAATGTCCGCGTGCCCCAACGCGCCACCGGCATTGGAATCGGCGCGACGCGGCATGGCGAACTGATTCGCTACCATCTGGAAAATCGCACCGCGACGGGACGCCGCTTTTTAACCGAGGCCTGAACCGGCGGACCCGGCCGTATGTGAGAGCCGCGATATCCTCGAGATGTGCACGGCCGAACGCATTACCGAATTTCGCGCCCATACATTCAAAGAAACGCCGAGCTAAGCTGGTACCTCATCGCCCTTCCAATCGAAGACACCGCCGCTGTCTCCCGGGGTCAATCCGTCCAGCACCGTGAGTAAGTTCTCAGCCGCGGCATTTGGAGCTGTCAGTTGTCCATCCGGCAGGTTGGATTGGAACGGTTCGGACAGGCACGTGTCGACAGTGCCGGGATGCAACCCCGCGACCACAGCCTGCTTGTGCGTCCGGCCCAGCTCGATGGCGAAGTTCTTCAAAAGCATGTTGAGAGCTGCCTTGCTTGCCCGGTAGCTGTGCCAGCCCCCGAGGCGATTGTCCGAAATCGAGCCGACTCGCGCCGATAATGCGGCGAATACGGCACGGTCCCGGCGCGGAAGCAGGGGCAGGAAATGTTTGGCGATCAGGGCCGGCCCGATAGTGTTGAGCCGAAAGACGGCTTCCATCGCATCGGCATCGATTTGTTTGAACGCGCGCTCCGGCCCTTCTCCATTGTCCAATGTCAGAACGCCGCTGGCCACTATCACGAGATCGGGCGGGGTTGCCGCTAGCTCCGCAGCCATTGCCGCGATCGAGGCCTCGTCGGTCAGGTCGAAGGCGAAACCGCGCGTCCGCTGGTCGCGGCAAAGGCCGGAGCGACTGCCTGCCCATACCTCCACACCCCGATCCGCCAGCTTGCCAGCCAGCGCCCCGCCGATACCGCCGCTTGCGCCGAAGACGGCGGCGCGCCGAAATGTCGTTTGTGCATTCATCTCATCGACATAGACCCATGGGACAGTCTGCGGGTTCCTCTCCGCGCAGAGGATTTCCAGCGATTGCCATGCCCGGCGGCCCTTTCGCCGCAGACGGGCTACCCGCCTTCGATCCCTCAGCAGCCGGCATTGCCGCAATTGCGTCACAGATGGCCTTGCGCCCCTCGCGCGAACCGCTAGATGGGGTGCGCAGAGAAACAGGACCGAAAGCGTAATGGCGACCTTCACCCTTCCGAAGAACTCGAAGATCACCGGCAAGAGCCGCGCCCACAAGGCAGATGGCGGTTCGCGCATCCGCAAGTTCAAGATTTACCGCTACGATCCCGACAGCGGCGAAAATCCGCGCTACGATACGTTCGAGCTCGATCTCGATGAATGCGGCCCGATGGTCCTCGATGCGCTGTTCAAGATCAAGAACGAGATCGACCCGACGCTGACCTTCCGCCGGTCGTGCCGCGAAGGCATTTGCGGTTCGTGCTCGATGAACATGAACGGGAAGAACGGTCTCGCCTGCACCACCGCGATCGAGGACCTGAAGGGCGAGGTGCGCATCACCCCGCTGCCGAGCATGGACGTGATCAAAGACCTCGTGCCCGACTTCACCCATTTCTACGCGCAATATGCCAGCATCCGTCCCTGGCTGCAGACCGTCTCGACCACGCCTTCGGGCAAGGAACGCCTGCAATCGCCCGAACAGCGCGAAAAGCTCGACGGCCTTTACGAGTGCATCCTGTGCGCCTGCTGCTCGACCGCGTGCCCCAGCTATTGGTGGAACAGCGACAAGTTCCTCGGCCCGGCGATCCTGTTGCAGGCCTATCGCTGGCTTGCCGACAGCCGCGACGAGATGACCGGCGAGCGGCTCGACCAGTTGGAAGACCCTTTCCGCCTGTATCGCTGCCACACGATCATGAACTGCGCGAATGTCTGCCCCAAGGGCCTCAGCCCGGCAAAGGCGATCGCCGAAACCAAGAAGATGATCGCCGAACGCGCGATCTGATGACCAGGCTCCCGGACGAGGTCTTCGAACATGGCCCAGACCCGGAGAACCCGGGCTGGCATCACTGGAACCTGAAAGACCAGACGCTGTTCAACGGCGCGGTGATGGGCAAGCTCATCACCCGTGTCGACGATGACGGGAAGGCGCGGCTGCGCATGTTTCCCGAGCGGCGCCACGAGAACCTGCAGGGCATCATCCACGGCGCGGTCACACTCTCGCTGATCGATATCAGCCTGTTCACCGCTATGCACACGATCGGCACCGGCGATGCGGGGCCATCGGTGACGGTCGAGCTGTCGACCCAGTTCGTCGGCGGTGGCAGGCCTGCCGAACCGCTCGATGCGGTATGCGAAATCGTTCGCGAAACCGGCAGCATGGTATTCGTGCGCGGGACCGTGGAGCAGGAAGACCACACGGTCGCCAGTTTCTCGGGCATCGTAAAGAAGATGAAGCGCCGCGTGGCATCATGACCGGGATGCTCGCCCGCTACGAGCGGCTGGTTGCGGCGGGCGAATTGCAGGCCGATCCGGACCAGCGCCGGGCCGCCGAACGGCTCGACCGCCTGCAGAAGGATCTGGAAGCGGAAAGCAGCGGCGGGTTGCTGGCGCAGCTCTTCCGGCCCAAAAAGGCGCGGCCGCAGGGCGTATATATGTGGGGCGGCGTCGGGCGCGGAAAGTCGATGCTGATGGACCTCTTCGTCGAGACGCTGGGCATCGTAGAGAAACGCCGCGCGCACTTCCACGAGTTCATGCTCGAGGTCGACAAGCGCATGCGGGCCCGGCGTGAAAGCGATCCCGGCGATCCCACGGGCAAGATCGCGCGCGACATCGCAGCCGATGTCCGGTGTCTCGCCTTCGACGAAATGGTCGTCACCAACACCGCCGATGCGGCGATCATGGCCCGCCTCTTCACCGCGTTGATCCGCGATCAGGGGGTGACCATCGTCACCACCAGCAACCGCCCGCCGCGCGATCTCTACAAGGACGGGCTCAACCGCTCACTGTTCCTGCCCTTTATCGATTTGGTCGAAGCCGAACTGGACGTGCTGCCGCTCAATGGCCCGACCGATTACCGGCTCGACCGGCTGGGCGATATGGCGACCTGGCATTCCCCGCTTGGCGATGAAGCGACCGCGCAGGTGCGCGAGGCTTTCTTCCGCCTGACCGATTATAAGCCCGAAGATGCCGAACACGTGCCCAGCGCGGAGCTGGAGCTTGGCGGGGGGCGCACGATCCATGTCCCCAAGAGCCTAAAGGGCGTCGGCGTGTTCAGCTTCAAACGGCTATGCGGAGAGAACCGCGGCGCGGCCGATTACCTTGCCATCGCGCATGCCTATCACACGGTGATCGTCGTCGGCATCCCCGCCCTGTCTCCCGACAACCGCAATGAAGCGATCCGGTTCACCAAGCTGATCGATGCGCTGTATGAAAACAGCGTGAAGCTGTTCGTCACCGCGGCAGCGGAACCGGAAGACCTTTACACATCGGGCGATGGTGCCTTCGAATTCGAACGCACTGTCAGCCGCCTCAAGGAAATGCAAAGCGCGGACTACATGGCGCGGGGCCACGGTCTCGCCTAGCCTAGCCCGGCGGGACGGCACTGCCACGCGGGATACTTGACGACTTTCTTGCCGTCCTCACATCGGACGCATTCCGGCGTCAACACCCCGCCGATGTGAGAATAGCGACATGATCGATATCCGTCCCTTTGCCTCGCTCGGCCATGCCGATCACGGCTGGCTCGAGGCACGCCATCACTTCAGCTTCGCGAGTTACCACGACCCCGACCGGATGGGCTGGGGCAGCATCCGCGTGTGGAACGACGACACGATCCAGGCGCAGACCGGATTCCCGCCGCATCCGCACCGCGACATGGAAATCGTCACCTTCGTGCGCAAAGGCGCGATCAGCCACCGCGACAGTCTCGGCAATGAAGGCCACACGGCCGCTGGCGATGTGCAGGTGATGAGCGCGGGCACCGGCATCACCCATTCCGAGTACAATTTGGAAGACGAGGACACGACACTGTTCCAGATCTGGATCATTCCGGATCGCTCTGGCGAAAAGCCGAGCTGGGGGCAGCGCGAATTTCCCAAGGCCACACGCGAGGGCGCATTCGAAGTGCTCGCCAGCGGCACGCCCGAAGCCGACGATGCCTTGCCGATCCGTGCCGATGCCAAGGTGGCAGCAGCCACACTTTCCGCCGGCCAGAGCGCGACCTGGACCACTTCGGGCGAGCGGCACCAGTATCTTGTCGCTCCCAAGGGCCGCGTGAAGGTCAACGGGCACGAAGCGCAGCCGCGTGACGGGATTGCCGTGACCGGCGAGACCGAGATCGTGGTCGAGGCGCTCGACGACGCCGAAATCGTGCTGGTCGACGCGCGCTAAGCGCTCGGCTTCAAGTGCCGGAGCGAGCGTTCTAGCATCAGCAATTGCCAGAGCACCCGGCCGTGATCCGCGCGGCCCGCAATATGGTCGTCCGCCAAGCGGGCAAGCGCCTTGCGGGCGAACCACCCGGTGCAGGTGAGGAGTTCGCTCGCAGCGACCGCTCTCGCCTCGCCCGCAAGCGGTCCGCGAAACCATTCGGCCAGCGGAGTAACGAAGCCCTGTTTCTGGCGGTAGAGTATGTCCTCGGGCAGATAGCGTTCCATCGTGTGCTTTATCAGCCATTTGCCGGTCGTGCCGCGAAACCGCTGGCGATGCGGCAGGCGTGCGCCGAATTCGATCAGGCGATGGTCGAGCAGTGGCTCGCGCGCTTCGAGCCCCACCGCCATGCTGGTGCGGTCGGTCTTGGTAAGGATGTCGCCCGGCAGCCAGAACTTGAGATCGGCATATTGCGCGCGGTCGAGGCCGCTCCTGGCGGGCGCGTCGCGCATGAGCTTCTCGAAGGGCTGCTCGGCGCGGTACTCGCCGCGATCGCGCAGCAGCGCCTCACCATAGAGCGCTTTTCGCTGTTCGGGGGCGAGGATGGCCAGGGCCCGCGCATAGCCGGCCTCGCCGCTCTCCGCGAGCGACAGCAGGGTGGTCTTTGCGCGCAGCGGACGCGGTGCCCAATCGGCCTTGGGCCAGAGCCGGCCAAGCATACCGAACAGCGGTTGGCGGATCGGGCGCGGAAGCACCGAACGCGCCTGTTCCTCGCGCGCGTGGAACAGTTGTCGGCGGTAGCCGGCGAAAGCCTCGTCCGCCCCGTCGCCCGACAAGGCGACGGTGACATGCTCGCGCGCCAGTTCGCAGACACGCAGAGTAGGCAGCGCGCTGGCATCGGCGAAGGGTTCGTCGAAGATTGCCGCGATCCGGTCGATCTCGCCGAACTGGTCGGCCGATACGATGCGTTCGTGATGGTCGGTCGCGAACAGCTCGGCGACTTCGCGCGCATAGCGTGTCTCGTCGACACTCTCGACATCGAAGCCGATCGAGCAACTGGTCACCGGGGCGGCGCTCGCCTCGCTCATCAACGCGACCACCGACGAGCTATCGACCCCGCCCGAGAGAAACGCGCCCAGCGGCACGTCGGCAATCATGCGGCTGGTAACACCTTCGCGCATCAGATGGAGAAGCTGCGCCGAGAGATCTTCGGTCCGCCCCCTCTCGCGATCCGCGAAGCTGATGTCCCACCAGCGCTGCGGCGGTCCGGGCTCGCGGCCATGCTCGAGCAGCAGGAAGTGCCCGGCCGGAAGCTTCTCGACGCCTTTCAGCATGGCCCGATGATCGGGAACATAACCCCATGTCATGTAGTCCTCGATCGCCAGCGGATCGATCTCGCGCCGCAGTAGCGGATTGGCGAGCAGCCCCTTCATCTCGCTGGCGAAGGCAAGCGCCCCGCCCTCGAGCCGCGCCATGTAGAGCGGCTTCACGCCCAAACGGTCGCGGGCGAGAAATAGCTGCCGCTTGTCGAGATCGTAGAGCGCGAAGGCGAACATACCGTCGAGGCGCGACAGGCAATCGGGGCCCCACTTCTGCCAGGCGGCCAGGATCGTCTCCGTATCGCCGTGAGTGCGGAACTGCGCACCGCCCTGTTCCAGCGCGCGGCGCAATTCGCGGTAGTTGTAGATTTCGCCGTTGAAGACGATCACCGCGCGCCCGTCCGCCGAATGCATCGGTTGGGGCGAGCCTTCGAGGTCGATGATCGACAGGCGGCGATGGCCCAGCCCCACGCCGGGTGCAGTCCACACTCCGCTGCCATCGGGGCCGCGATGGGTAAGCGCGTCGGTCATCCGCTCGACCCGCTTGGGATCGACCGGCTTCACCGTTTCGTAATGGAAAATCCCCGCGATCCCGCACATATGCGCGAGGGCCTAGACGAGCCGGCCGAGCACGGCAAAGACCAATGCGGTCGCCAGCACCGCGCCGAGGACGAGCGACGGGCGAGCGGGCGTACCCTCCAGCCGCCGGACAAGCGGCATGGCGGCGATAGCATCCGCGCTCCAGCCGGCTTCTTCGGGTTCCCGCTCGAACCAGCGCCAGGCGACGCCGAGCACCAGTGCGATGACAAGGCCGAAGAAGACCCAGCCATAAACGATATGGTCGAAACTGCCGGCCGCCTCCGCGCCGACATATTGGGCAAGGAAAATCGTCGCCCATGCGCGGATACCGTTCGCGATGATCGGCACCACCACGCAGGCAAGCATGAACCACAGTCGGCGGCGCCAGCTTGCAAAGCAGGTATGGGCCACCAACACGCCCAGGGCGATCATCGCTATGAGAAATTTCACGCCCGAACATTCCTCGGCCACGATGAACAGCCCGGCGGGCGTATCGATGAGAATTCCATCGGCAACCGTTTCGATCCCGCTCCACCGGGTGAGCGCGGTAGCGATTTCCGCCGTGACATACTGCAAGGGCGGAATAATCTCGTCACCGAAAGGGACGAGAAACGCCATATAGGCGAGAGGGAATGCCAGGATGAGGCCCGCGCGCAAGCCGAGAATACCGAGCGCCGCGCCCTGGAATGCGGCAACGACTCCAGCTTGCGCGATCAGATTGACGTCTGCGATCCGGCCCCCGAACCACAGGACCATGCCAGCGAAAAACCACGCAAGACCCGGCAGCCAGCCCGAAGGCTCCACTTGCCCCAGCTCGTCTCCCCTGATCCAGACCAGCCACACAATGATCGGCGGGATCAGCAGAATGTGGCTGTAGGTATCGATATCCCACCATTGATGCGCCATTTCCGACCATTCCGGGAACGTGACCCAGAAAAGGGCGGCCCATCCAGCGGCAAGCAAGGCGAGGGTTCGGCCCCAGCTCGATGCAGCACGATGTTCCAAGGCGGCTTCAGACGGCATGGTTTGCACTGTCTTGCGGGGCGATCACTTGTGCAAGCTGTTTGTGGATACTGTCCCAGCTCATGCGGTCGATCACGAACTGACGTGCCGCGCGGCCCATTTCCAGCCGCTTGTCACGGTCGCGAAGAAGGGCCTCCATCCGCTCGATCATCTGTGGGGGATCGGGTGGCGCAACAGCGAAGTGGAGGCCATCATCGGCGTCTATCCCGGTGGCCGCGCCAGGCGTCACTACGACGGGCTTCGCCATCGCCATCGCTTCCAGCACCTTGTTTTGAACGCCGCGCGCGATGAGGAGCGGGGCAACCACGAGATCGGCCGACTTGAGGAAGGGTCTTACATCGGGCACCTCGCCCCAGACGCGAACCCCGTTTTCGCCATGCCGGTCTCTGAGAGCCGCCGTCGGAGCCCGCCCGACGATATGGAAGCGTGCCCGCGCATAGGTGCGGCGCAGTGCGGGCATGACGTTCTCGATCATCCACGCCGCCGCTGCTACATTGGGAGCGTAATCCATCTGGCCCGTAAAAACGAGTTGCGGGTTGTCGCATTCTTCCAGATCCGGATGAAGGTCCACCCGAGAGGGATCGAAAAAATCCGCGTCGATCCCGTTGCCCAAGGCCTGCAATGCGACCTGGCGTGTATCCGATAGCCTGGAGCGGAACAGCCCGACCTCGTTGTCGCTGATCAATAGCGTCCTGTCGGCGCGGTGGGCCAGCCTCTCTTCTTCGCGGGCAAGCAGCCTCCCCTCGCGCCGGTTCAGCCAACTACGCTGTCCGGCGGCGGCATAGGCTTCGAATTTGGCGCTATCGACATCGCACAGGTCGATAATCACGCGGCCGGCATAGTCGTCGGGGACGTATTGGCCCATCTGGCCGGAGAAGACGAAGACCGTATCGATCTTGTGATTGCCCAGCGTCTTGGCGACGTAGCGGTGCATGGATTCGTGATCGAAAGCAGTCAGGCTGACGGGCCTGCGCTTTATCAGGGCTTCCACCCCCGCAAGCGGAAGCGACTTGTTGCGCTGAATCAGCGCATGGGTCTTCGCGATCGCGGCCAGTTCGCCCTTCTGCGCCCTATCCTGCGGCGTTTCCGCGAAGGTCCCGGCATGGACGGGACCGAGTTTAGCCAGCCCCTTGAGCAGATGATGCGAGCGGATCTTGTCCCCCCTGTCCGGAGGAAACGGAACCCGGTGCGCCAGAAACAGGAATTCGCCCATCTCAGCCCAGCCCGCGCGCGATCCACGGCCCCAGCCGATTGGCGACCGGGAGCGGCAGACGCTTCCACAGCGCAATTTTCGCGGAATAGCCTTCGTCGGTCGGGTCGACATTGCGCGGCTCTACGCCCGGCGGCGTCCACATGTGATAGGTCAGTGGTTTGGGATCGAAACCCCAGTTCTTCTTGAACGCATAGGGGCCGCTGCCGGTTTTCGAACGACCGAAATCGAACCGCGTGCAGCCTTTGCGCCGCGCATGGCACATCAGCTCGTAATACATCCGCTCATTGGCACGCAGGCTCCGCGCGGCCCACTTGCCCCCGCCCCAGAAGGGCAGCACCGCGCCATCATGGTAAAGCGACAGGACGCTGGCGACAGGCGTGCCGTGGTGGCTGATCGTCAGGATATCCGCATCGTGCCCGAACATGTCCAGCACGGCATCGAAAAGACTGCGCGGAAAAACCGGCGTTCCAAGATTGCGCACGCTTTCCGCATAGACCGCATAATGGGCTGCCCGGTCTTCGGGGCCTTGGCCGATGCTGACAGCCAGATCATTCTTCAGGCCTTTGCGCACCTCGGCTCGCGCCTTTCGCGGGATGGCCAGCAATTGCGCCTCGTCATCCGCGGCGAGATCCCCGGCAAAGCCCGCATGCTTGCCGGCAATCGGGCGCCATGCGCGCGGTGCGGGGCCGCCACGCAACTCGACACTGGCTGCCGCGCGGCGAATGGCGAGTTCTTCCGCGGCACGGCACAGCCCGTCTACATCCTCTTCGGTCTCGGCCAGCACACCTCCGCCGACGCCAAACCCGCTCGACACCAATGCCCGGCCGAACAGGGCGGAGTGAACATCGGAAAGCGGCAGCCAGCCCGTCAGCTCCCCTCCCCGCTCGATCACGAGCCCGAGCGCGTCGTTTCCCGTCCCCCGCTCTATCGCGAGCAGCCACAGCGGACGCTGGAAAACGCTGCCATGGTGTCGGGCGACGAAGCGCTCGATCCGTGCGACCTCTTCCGTATCGCCAAGATTGGCCTGCCTTGGGGAGGTCGCAGGAGAGGTCGGCTCGGTCATATCGGCCATTTCCGGCTGCGCGGCTTTTCGCGCATGGCAAGCGCATCCATCCGGCCCCACGCAAAATCGCCCAGAAGCGTCGACAGCTTATCCGCCATTCTCGTCAAATTGGTATAGTGGCGCAGGCGCGAGCGCAGCGGCGCCTTGGCAACGCGTGGCTGGCCGGGATCGACCTCCCAAGGATGGAAGTAGAACACCGCCGGACGGCCCTCGCGGTTGACCTGCCTGATAGCCCAGCGGCTGAAACCATAGGGCAGCACGCGGAAGAAACCGCCCCCGCCCGCAGCCAGGCGCTTTCCCTTCAGCAGCGCCGTCGTCACCGGGATTTCGATCAGCTCGCTCCCCTCGACAGGGCGGAATGCGAAGCGCGGAGCCTCGCGCCAGCCATAATGATCGTGCACCACCGGCGCCACGCTGGACGAGTAGACATAACCTTGTGCGGCCAGGATATCGTGCGCCCAGCGATTGCGCGCGTCGATCGAGAAACTGGCTGCGCGATAGCCCGTGATCGGCTGACCGCCCGCATCTTCTAGAATAGCACGGGCTTTGCCGAGATCCTCTGCAAACTCGGCGGGCGTGAAGGTGAAAACGCGCGTGTGGTCATAGCCATGGCTCGCCAGTTCGTGCCCGCGATCGACAATCGCGCGCATGGCGGCCTTGTTGCGCTCGGCCACCCATCCGAGCGTGAAGAACGTCGCCTTGACGCCCGCTTCATCGAACAAGTCCAGGATCCGCGCGACATTGTCGCCCACCCGCAATTCGAGACCATCCCAGTCCGCGCGCGCAATGGTGTTTTCGAATGCGCCGACCTGAAACCAGTCCTCGACGTCGACCGAAAGGCCGTTGACGATCGTGCTGTCGTTCAACGTCCCCTCCCCGACTTCACACAGCCGCGCGCGAACCTTGCGATTCGAAATAGTCGATCATCATGGTCAAGACGTGGCGGAGCGAGCGCTCCTGCTCTTCCAGCCTGGCCTCGATCGAGGCGAGCCGCTGGCCCACCTCTTCGGGCAGATCGGTCGGCGCATGGCTCGCGCCCAGCTTTTCGACCTCGCGGCGAAGCCCCGCCATATGCTTGTCACGCTCGGCGAATGCAGCCTCGATCGCTTCTATTTGATGGTCGAGGAGCCCTTTCTTCCGCACGTCGGCTTCTTCAGTCTTCGCGGGGACGGGCTCGGGCGCCGTTTGCGAATGCTGGGCTTCGTCCCGTGCCCGCGCAATCGCCTCGGCAGCCGGGAGATCGCGGTCCGGGCGCGGCTTGGCCGCATGGGTATCGACCGGCGCCGCATCTCCGCTCATCTCCTCGATGACGGCGTCTAGCATCTCGCCATCGAGCAGGGAGCGTTCTTCGACAGCGCCCAGCAACAGCAAGCGGGTCATTACCTGATTGACCTTGCGGGGTATCCCGCCTGTGGCCTTGTGCAGATCGACCCAGATACCGTTTTCGATCTCGGGATTGCCTTGCCAGCCGACATGAGTGAGCCGGTGGAAAACATAAGGCTCGATCTCGCCCGGCTGCATTGCATCCAGGTGGTGCGCCGCGATTACACGTTGACGCAATTGTTCGAGTTCGTCCGATTGGGCGAGAAGCTGCTTGAATTCGGGCTGCCCCAAAAGAAGCGTTTGCAGCAGGGGGTGCGAACCCAGTTGGAAGTTCGACAGCATGCGCAGTTCTTCGAGCGCTCCGATCGACAGATTCTGCGCCTCGTCCACGATCAGGAGCACACGGCGGCCGTTGCGCGCCTCCTCGTGCAGGAACAGTTCGATGGCCGCCAAGTCCGCCGCCTTGTCGCGCCCGGTGACATCCAGGCCGAAGCTGCGCGCCGCGACATGGATCATCTCTTCTCCGTCCAGCGCGCTGGTGACCACCTCGCCCACCGTCATGCGTTCATTGTCGAGCTTCTGCTTGAGATGCGCCACCAGAGTCGATTTGCCCGACCCGACCTCGCCGGTGATGACGATGAAGCCCTCGCCCTGATTGAGGCCGTAGCCGAGATAGCTCAGCGCCTTCTTGTGGGTTACACTTTCGAAGTAGAACGCCGGATCGGGCGTGAGCTGGAAGGGCCGCTCGCTGAAGCCATAGAATTCCTCGTACATCGAACAGATCCTATCAGAAATCGTAGCGCAGGCCGAGCAGGGCCGAAGCTGTCGTGAAATTGTCGGGAGCGATATCGCTGTTGAGCGTCGAGATCGCCACGGCGGCACGGGCCGAGAGATTGCGCATGACCTGTTCGGTGTAGCTCGCCGAACTACCGATCGACCGGACATCGCCCACTCCCGCGGTCCCGCTGTCGAACCAGTTGGCGAAGGTGTTGATCGAGAAGGAACCCCGTTGGCCCACCGGCCCGGAAAGACCGGCGGTGACATAGTAGCTTTCATCGACGATACCGTCGGCAAGGGCCAGCACCG
>CAMYIQ010000147.1 GCA_947258465.1 uncultured Erythrobacter sp. | reverse complement strand
CGGTCAGTGGTACCATGAAGGCTTTCCTGACCGTATGATCGCGGTCGTCCGGCCCCGGTTCGGCTTTCAACAGGAAGGTCGCCATCACCCCCAGCAGAAAGACCACGGTCGATCTGGTCGCCTTGGCCACCGCCCAGAATTCGTCGGTCGAGAAATTGTCGATCATCGCCACCGAACCGCCCCGGGCCAGCATGACGAAGGGGGGGCCCATTCCGCCGATATGGAAAATGGGTGCAACGCACATATAGCGATCGTTTTCGCCCACCATCGGCCAAGATTCGGGACCGGCATTGGAGAACATGTGCAGATAGGAGGACAGGACTCCCTTGGACGGCCCCGTGGTGCCCGACGTATAGATGATAGACTGGATGTCCCACGGTTCGATCGGCCGGTCCAACGGGAGGGGGTCCTGGGGATCGCCCGAAAGGCTGTCGAACGCCGTGATCGGCCGCGGTGCGGAAGACGGCCGGTTATCCGTCGTCACCACCAATCTCTCCACCTTGGCGAGATCGATTTCCTCCAGGCGCGGAAGCAGTTCGGGGTGGACGAGGAGAAAGCGGGCGCCCGAATTCGCGATCACGTGCTGCAACAGGTTGCCGCGATAGGCCGTGTTGAAGGGTACGAATACGGCGCCGATGTAATTGATCGCGTAAAAGGCGATCAGCGCATCCCGCCCGTTGGGCAGCCACACGGCAACGTGTTCGCCCTGACGAACGCCGAGTTCGCGAAGGCCGGCAGCCTTGGCGCGGACCTTCTCCTGCAGTTCGCCGAAGGTCCATTCCTCTCCGTCCGCAAAGACGACATGCGCCTTGTCGGTCCGTTCGGCCGCCCATTTGTCGAGTAGGTACCGCAGGACACATTCGTCGCGGTTCGGAATGCGCGGATCGGTGAAATCACGTTGATGGGTCATGCCGCCTCCTCAAGCTGCCAGGTTCAGGATTTGCATCACGTCGTCGGCGGTTCTCACCGGGCGCGGATTGGTCCGGCCCCAAATGTCGAGCAGCGTGTATTCGGCTATCTGCCGAAACTGTGTTTGCTCCACGCCGACCTCGGCCAGTGTGCGCGGCATGCCGAGCCCGCGAATGAACCCGTCCAGCGCCTCCGCCGCGGTTGCATGCGTGTTGCCGAGAACGGTCAGCGTGCGATGCTGGCGGCTATCGTCATGCTCCGCATTCCATTGGAGGACGTAAGGCGCCATGACGCACGAACAGTGGCCATGCGGCACGTCGCATGTCCCGCCCAGAATGTGGCCGATCGCGTGACTGGCCCCCATCGGCACACCGCCGATGATACTGATCATCGATTGCCAGGCGCCGATCTGGCATTTCAGGCGCGCCTCCAAGTCATTTGGATCAGCTTTGACCCTGGGGAGGCCTTCGACCAGCAGTTTGAGCGCGCTTTCGGCAAGACCATCGGCAAAATCGTTGGATTTGTCGGAGGACAGCGTTTCGACGGCATGGTCCACCGAACGGACGCCGGTGGATAGCCAGAGCCATGCCGGCGTGTGCACCGTGATCGCGGGGTCCAGCACTACCATGACCGGTGCCATGTCGCGATGCTCGTAGGCCTGCTTGTGCTGGGTGCCTTCGTCGGTACAGCCTGACAGGGCGTTGAATTCTCCGCCGGATAATGTGGTCGGCACGCAGATGACCGGAATATCGGGGCCGACCGTGATCGGATTGATGACCTCGCCCTCTTCGCTGACATAGGTGCGCAGGGGTTCGAAGTCCTCCACCGTGCGGACGTCATGCTTGACGAGCAGGCTGACGATCTTGGCCGCATCGGTAGCTGATCCGCCGCCGATCGATACGATAAGGTCGGCTCCGGCATCACGCGCGGCCTCGGTGGCTGCAAGCACATCGGCGCGCGGGGCATGCGGCGCGATGCCGCTGAACGTCCCCGCATGGCGCGAGCCTAGGGCCTTCTCGATCTTGGAGATTTCCTCGGTCTTCTCCCTCAGGGTGGCAGAGGCGATAAGAAACACCTTCTGGCAATTCATGGCCTGTGCCTGATCCAGCAGGGCATCTGCCGCCGGTTGGCCCATGGTGACACGTTCGGTTCGGGTGAACCGCAGCTCGCTGGGTTTGATGGTTCCCATCTCGAATCCTCTCCTCTGTCGATGCCCGCTTTTCGCGGATCGTCTTTTCGAATAGTGACAGGCAAAGCATATACTGGCTAGTATATTTTTCAACTTACGGGAATATTCTTGGGAGACGATATGAGCGAAACGCAGGCGGATGTGCCAAATTCCGAGGCAAACGGGCCGATGCCTCTGGCCGGGATCAGGGTTCTCGAATTTTCCGGGCTGGGGCCTACCCCGTTCGGGGCCATGCTAATCGCCGACCTCGGGGCCGAAGGCATTCGCATTCAACGCGCCGGAACCGTCAATCCGTTGGGCGGGGATGCCGAATTCGATTTCATTTTCCGGGGAAGACCCGCCATCTCGCTCGACCTCAAATCGGAAAGGGGGCGTGATCTGGTCCTCGACCTGGTCGGCAAGGCCGATGTGCTCATCGAAGGCTACCGGCCCGGGACGATGGAGCGGCTGGGGTTGGGTCCCGACGAATTATCTACCCTGAACGAACGGCTTATCTATGCGCGCATGAGCGGTTGGGGGCAGGATGGGCCACTCAGCCGGAAAGCCGGGCACGACATCAACTATCTTGCTCTTAGCGGGGGGCTGTTTCCCATCGGGCCGTTTGACGGTCCGCCGACGCCGCCACTCAATCTGGTTGGGAATTTCGGCGGCGGCGGGATGTTCCTCGCCATG
>CAMYIQ010000146.1 GCA_947258465.1 uncultured Erythrobacter sp. | reverse complement strand
TGCGCAGCAAGGCGCATTCCGCGGCCTCATTCGCTTTTCGCACGGGAGCCATCGCTGGGCTCCGCATCAGTTTTCCAGGCCTGAACATGAGGGGGTCTCGTACCATGTCGACCGGCAAGCAGCTGACCGCGCTGCTCCTGCTCACCACCGCGCTCACTATTCCCGGGGCCGCTTTCGCCCAGGATACGGGTGTGGGCACCGGCGCCGAAGGCGTTCCCGCCCAAGCCGATCCCGCGACCGACGCCGTTCAGGCCCAGCAGGTCGAGAGTGTCGAGGATACGCCCGATGAGGAGCAGTTCGAGGAGCCTGAAATCTCGGTGCCGGGCGGCGCCATCGTCGTTACCGGCCGCCGCAGGCAGGATGTGACCCGAGCCTCCTCGCAGGTGGTCTCGGTGCTCGACAGTGCCAGCATCGCCCGCACCGGTGAAGGCGACATCGCCGGCGCGCTGACCCGCGTCACCGGCCTTTCGACCGTGGGCAACGGCCTCGTCTATGTCCGCGGCCTGGGCGATCGCTATTCGCTCGCGCTGCTCAACGGCCTCCCCCTCCCCTCGCCCCAGCCGCTGAGCCGCGTGGTGCCGCTCGACATCTTCCCGACCAGCATCATCGCCTCCAGCCTGGTCCAGAAAACCTATTCAGCCAATTTCCCCGGTGAATTCGGCGGCGGCGTGATCAATCTTACCACTCGCGCCGTTCCCGACGAAAGCTTCATCAAGATCAGCGCCGGAATTTCCGGCGATAGTGAAACCACCTTGGGAACGGGCTATTCCTACTATGGCTCGAGCTATGACTGGTTCGGTTTCGATGACGGGCGGCGGACCACGCGCCCGGCGCTTCAGGATTACCTCGACAGCGGCCTGCCCCTGTCCGACCCGCAGATCGACCAGAAAGCGATCTTGCTCGAACTGGGCGATCCCAATCTGATCCTGCTCCAGAGCACGGACAGTGTCCCCGTCAACTGGTCTGCGGGCATAACCGCTGGCACCAGTTTCGATGTCTTTTCCGATGGCCGCTTCGGGATCGTCGCGACGGCATCGCTTAGCAACAAATGGCGCAACCGGTTCATCACGCGCCAGACCGCGGTCAATGCCGACCTCGACCTCGATACCGATTTCCGCCAGTTCACCACCGATCAGCGCATCCTTGCCAACGCCATGCTGGGCTTCGGCCTGGAAGTGGGCGAGCATCGCTTCCGCGTAGTCAACCTGTTCATTCGCGATAGTCTCAAGCGCGCCTCGCTTGCGGAAGGGACCGACTTCCAGAACGACGATACCGATCAGGTACAGAACACCGGCTGGTACGAACGCCAGCTCTTCGACACGCAGTTCACCGGCGAAATGGAATTCGGCGATCTGTCGCTCGATTTGCGCGCCGGGTATGCACAAACACAGCGTGAAGCACCGTATGAGTGGGAGTTCACCTATACCCGCACCAACAATGCCAACGACCCGCTCGGCAATCTTTTTCTCAATACGCTCGATCCGCAACGCGGCGGTGCGATCGTCGCGCTGTCGGACTTGACCGAAGACCTATATTACGGCGGGATCGATCTCAGCTACCAAGCCGCCAACTGGCTCGGCGTGACGGTCGGCGGTGCCTATACCGATACCCAGCGCCTGTCTTCGCGCCGCGAATTCGATATCCGTGCATCGAGCGGTTATCCCGATATTTTCGGCGCTTTCCGCCCCGACGCCCTGCTCGGCGATTCGCTGATCGAACTCGGCTACGATCCCGATGCGCAGGACGCGGCGGGTATCGGGCCGTTCACCTATACGATCTTCGACACCACAGGCTCGGACCCGGCCTTCGAGGCGGGGCTCGAGATCGTTGCCGGCTATGTCCAGGCGCGGGTCGAGCCGACGTTGGGCGTCTCGCTCGATCTCGGCGTGCGTTACGAAGATGCCACGCAACAGGTCGTCCCGCTCGGGCTCGACGGAAGGCCCAGCGGGTCCGGCAATTCGACGCTGCTCGAAAACGACTATTTCCTGCCGGGAGCAACGCTCACTTGGGAAGTAACCGACAGCTTCCAGTTGCGGGTCAACGCATCGAAGACCATCGCCCGCCCGCAATTCCGCGAACTGATTTTCCAGACCTATTTCGATCCGGAAACCAACCGCCAGTTCAACGGCAACCCCTCGCTGGTCGACAGCGAACTGACCAATTACGAGGCGCGCGCCGAATATTACTGGGGCTCGGGCAGCAAGGCGAGCGTGGCCGGGTTCTACAAGGATATCGAAAACCCGATCGAGATCTTCTCGAGCTTCTCGGACAACGATCAGGTCAGCGGCTTCGCCAATGCCCCCTCGGCCACGCTCTACGGCGCCGAACTCGAAGTGCAGTGGAACAAGGACCTCTATACCCTCGGCGATTGGTGGGAGAGCAAGCGCTTCGTCGCGATCGCCAACTACACCTACACCCAGTCGGAGCTGCAGGTCGGCGAGAGCGATATCGCGCGCGTCTTCCCTTTCGCCGACCAGCCGGCAACCAATTTCTTCCGCGACGGCGTTCCCCTTACCGGGCAGTCGGACCATCTGGTCAATGTGCAACTGGGGATCGAAGATCTGGACAGGGTCAGTCAGGCGACCTTCCTGCTGAGCTATGCCAGCGAACGCGTGACCAGCCGCGGGACTGCCGCCCTGCCCGATATCGTGGAGGATCCCGGCCTGCGCCTCGACTTCGTCCTGCGTCAGGGTTTCGAGCTGGCGGGAACCGACATGGAACTCAAGTTCGAAGCCCGGAACATCACCGGCCGCGACCATTTCGAATTCCAGACCAACGGCACGAACCGGATCGAGATCAACAGCTACGACGTCGGCCGCAGCTTTGCGGTGTCGCTGTCCGCCGAATTCTAGATTTCGCATCGGCTATCCCTCGCAAAAGGGTCGCCTACGGGTGGCCCTTTTGCGAGGAGAGTGGAGCAGCTCGGGAATGGGCGCGGAGCGGACCGTCTGGTTGCGGTCCGGCAACACG
>CAMYIQ010000145.1 GCA_947258465.1 uncultured Erythrobacter sp. | reverse complement strand
TCCCGACAGCAGCGCATTGGCGCCGCGCACCACCTCGATACGGCTGTAGAATACCGTGTCGAGCGAGCCGCCGGTCGGGCCGTAGACATTGGGCGTGGCCAGCCCGTCGACCATCAGCCAGCTAAGATCGAAGCCGCGCGCGGTGTAATAGGTGCGGTCGGTCTCTACCTGCTCGACCTGGATGCCAGGGACCACGGCCAGCGCATCGTTGATCTCGTCGAAGCCGAAATCCTCGATCAGATCCTCGCCCAGGATCGACACCGATTGCGGCGTATCCACCACCTCCAGCGGCAGCCTGGTCGCGCTGCGCGGCGCATCCTCCTCGCGCTCGCCCCAGACGACGATACGCGGCGCGTCTTCGGCGCTGTCCGCCGTGTCTTCGGCATGGGCAGGGGCGCCGATGGCGGCGAGCGATGCCAATGCCAGTGCGCAAGCCGACAGGCCATGGCGCATGGCCGGTCCCCGCGGTGGTACGGGGCGCAGGGGCAGCCCCCTATACCGAGGGTCCGGGGCAATGCCCGCCAGGGCTTGAAAGCGGTTGCCTTGCGCAGCCTGATAGGGCTGTTTCATTGGATTGCGGACCTTTCTACAGTCGAAATTAGGAATGCGTCGCATTTGCAGCGGTGTCTTGGAGCGGGCAGGCGGACGCGGAATATTCTTGGATGGAAGCGAAGCGGGGAGGCGGGCGCTTTCGCGGGGGCGGGCGCCCTATCGATGCACCCGCCCGCCGCTGATCGATCGCTCAGGTCGGCAAGGTATGCGATGCGATCAGATCGCGTGCCTTGGCGATGGCTTCGGCCTGATCGAGCTCTCCCGACAGGATCGCATCGCCCATCTGCAGCAATTCTCCGCTGATGACCGTGCCCGTCTGCGCCTCTTCCTCGATCGCGATCCCGCCCTTTGCGTCGGCGATCCGGGTCCACTGATCGCGCACAGCCGCCCAGTATTCGCTGGTCGCCGCCCAGTATCGATCAGCCGCTGCCGTGTCGTAGCCATCGAAGCGGGCATAGGTGTTGAGAACATATTCCTGCACCACCGGCTGGTGCTTGCCCTCGACCAGATCCATCTTGGTGTTGTCCTGCCAGTGGATCCAGCCATCGGGGGTCAATTGGTGGCGGTTGATCGCGGTATAGAGGTCGTAGACCGGATCGCGCACCGCATCCCTGCGGGCAAGCGGGCGCTGCGTCCAGTTGCTGCGCCAGCGGCGGATGCCATTGGTGGTTTCCCACTGGCCCCATCCGGCATAGCGCGGGCTGTCATCGACCTGGTACACGGTTTGAGACCAGCGTCCCCTGCGCATCGGTTCGGGCACATCCGACCATACCCAGCGATTGGGGCCTTGATAGGTCAGGATGCGTGCGGGTTCATATTCCCAATCCTGCCGCCAATGCTTGATGACGAAGGCATCCTGCCCGCTTCCCACCACCAGCAGGTGCTGCAGCACGATCCGCGTGCCGGTATCCTCGATCACCCGAACCGATTCATGACCGCCCGAAATCTTGCGCTCCAGCGGCTCGTAGCCTTCGCGCCAGGGCGTCGATTCCTGCATGTCGAAACGAACCTTATAGTCGCCTGCCATCGCCAGGATATTGGCGCGATCCTGCTCGAAGGCTTCGGCTTCGGCAGCTTCACCGCGCTCCTTCACCGGGGCGTCTGCCAGTGCCGGACCGGCGGGAAGCGTCAGCGTGAAAAGGGCCGTGCCGATCAGCGCGGCCAAAGTGTATCTGCGGATATTCATGGTGCTGTCCTCCATCAGAACGTAAAGCTGGCCGAAACGCTGAAATTGCGGCCGGGTCGGGTATATGCCTCGGTCACCTTGCTGGCGGCCGACAGCCCGCGCACGTCGGACCAATAGGCATAGGTTTCATCGGTCAGGTTGAAGATGCCGCCGCGCAGCTTGATCCGGTCGGTTACGGAGAACCAGGCGAACAGGTCGAGCACGACGAAAGAATCGGGCCGGAAGCAATCGGTGCTGCACACACCGGCGGTATCCTCCAGCGATTTGCGGGCATTGTAGATCGCGGACAGTTCGGTGCCGAACCGGCCTGCGGGGTCGCGATATCCCGCGCCGACCACCAGGCTGAAGGGGTCGATTGTGCCGAGCGGCTGCTCTGCCGCTCCGGGCGTACGCCTATCGCCCTCTGCATAGGCCGCGGCGAGGCGTCCGAAAAACCCGTTATCGAGATCGAAAGATGCGCGGGCCTCGATCCCTTCGATCCGTGCGCTGTCGATATTGACGAACTGGTATTGTGCCGGGTCTGCGGGAGTGAACGAGCCGCCGACCACCTCCTGGCTGATGAAGTCGTCGTAATCGGCGCGGAAGGCACTGGCCGACAGTGTCACGTTATCGCCGATATAGCGCAGTCCGGCCTCGTAGCTCTCGCTGCGTTCCGGCCCGAGGTCGGGATTGGGCAGCGACGTATAGCCGAAGGCCAGGTTTTCGAAGAAATTGTTCACCTGGCTGGGTGTCGGCGCGCGAAAGCCGGTGCCGAAATTGGCGAAGAACAGCACGCTGTCCGAGAAATCGACCGTCAGGCCGATCTTGGGTGACAGACGGCTATCGCTCTGGCCCTTGCCCGCAAAGGTTGGGAGCAGCGGGTCGTCCGTCGGGTCGAGCTCGTAAAAATCGAAGCGCAGCGCGGGAAACAGCGTCACTCGCCCGTCGAACAGGGCGATTTCGTCTGCCAGAAAAAGCCCGCCCAGCATGAAATCGGTGGCCGGAAAGGCGCGGGCGGGGAAACTCTCGCCGAAGGGTGGTTCCACCCCGTCGCGAAGCCCTTCCTGCCGCGTCCACGATATGTCCCCGCCAAAAGCCAGCACGTGATCGACCGAGCCGGTGGCAAAGGTTGAACGCGCTTCGGCCACCGCGCCGTACACCCGGTTCTCGAACGTGTTCAGGCGCTCGCGGTCGGGGCGGGGGCGCGGGTCGACGGGGGAACGGTCCTCGTCGGTGAACTGCACGTCTTCGCCATCCTGATAATACAGCGCCAGATGCGCGTATTCCAGCGTGCCTTCGCCTTCCCAGGTCCAGTCGATCGAGGTGCGGAGGCGCTCTGCGGTGTCGCGCGCTGTGAGCGCGTCGACGATCCAGCTCGGCGTGGGGCCGAACAGGAAGGCTGGGCCCTGGCCCGTCAGTACGTCGCTGGTCAGCTTGCTCTCGTAGTATTCTCCGGTCAGGCGCAGGCGGTGGCCGCCATCGGCCCAGACCAGCTTGCCGAGCAGAGCATTGGAATGGCCATCTTGCGGGTTGGGCAGCGTGCGCCTCTCGCCGACACCGCCGACCGTGCCCTTATTGTCGAGCTCCTGGAAATCCCGCCGACTATAGGCGATCATGCCCGACAGTGCGCCGCTACTGGCTGCCAGGGCCAGCGTTTCGGCGAACTCTTCGTCTGCCGTCTGATATTGCGCGGTCGCGAAACCGCCGAAGCTGTCGCCCTCGGCGATCAGGTCCGCCGGATCACGGGTGGTAAAGCTGACCGCCCCGGCCAACCCATCGCTGCCATAAAGCGCGGATGCCGGGCCGCGCAGGATCTCGACCGACTTGATCAGCGAGATGTCCGAATAACCGCCGCGTCCGGCATCCTGCGCGCCGAAGCCGAAGCCCTGGGGGCTGCGGATTCCATCGACCTGGATCAGGACCCGATTGCCGCCGATACCGCGGATCGCGATATCCTCGTTACGCGCACGGCCCGTTGCGCCAAGCGTGGCCCCAAAGCGCGCCGGAGCGCGGCGAACGGTGACGCCGGGCTCGTACCGGACCAGGTCCTTGATATCGGTCGCGTGCATATCGGCGATCTCTTCGGCATCGATCACGGTGACCGTGGCCGGTGCCTCGATTTCGGCCACCGGAATACGCGTGGCGGTCACCGTGATCGTGCGATCCTGCGATGCCTCTTCGGCCGCTTCGCTCTCCTCGGCCGCCTGCGCTTGCGGTGCGAGCAGGGCGAAGGCCATGGCCAGCGACGCGCAGGCGGGCCGCACCATGCGGAGTATCGGTTGCGCGCTGTCCCGGCCTGCCTGACGGCATGGTCGCCCAAGCCCGAACGCCTGCTTGTGATCCTTCATGAGTTCCGTCCATCCACCATTTACTGAGAATGATTCGCAATTGCAGAATAGCGGAGCTGGCGTCAACCTATTTTGCAAATGAGTCGCAATTGCACTCGAAATCGGGTTCGACTGCGATGGACACGCGGCGCCGAACCGCCTAAAGACGCTCCATCCCCGGGGAGCCAGCAGAGCCTTTGCGCTTTGGGCTGAGAGGGGCAGGTTGCGCTGCCCGACCCGTTGAACCTGAACCGATTAGCATCGGCGGAGGGAGTGGACCGGGTAAGGCCCGCAATCCGCTCTCCCGCCACGAGGAGAGAACTCGCATGGCCGACATCAACAGCAAATTCGACATTGGCGTCACCACCGGCCCGATTCGCGGCAGCCGCAAGGTCCATGTCGGTGCGAAGAGCGGCTCCGGCGTACAGGTGGCCATGCGCGAGATCGATCTTGAAGGCGGCGAGCCCAGCGTGCGGGTCTACGACACGTCCGGCCCCTATACCGATCCCGATGCCACGATCGATATCCGTCAAGGCCTCGAACAGAAGCGCCGCGAATGGATCATGGCGCGCGGCGATGTCGAG
>CAMYIQ010000144.1 GCA_947258465.1 uncultured Erythrobacter sp. | reverse complement strand
CGCTTGCCGGACGCACGGGCCGCAACATGCACGATTGCACCGAGCCCGCGCAGGTCGAGTTGCGCGGGCGGGCGCGCGACGAACTGGTGCGAGCCGGGGCTCCGGCCCCCACCGCTTTCAGGGCAGGCAATTTCGGTGCGGACGACGCGACGCTGCGCGCGCTGGCGAATGTCGGGATCCGTTATGATAGCAGCCATGTGCCGGGTATCGCCGACTCGGAGTGCCGCATTTCGCTGTCCGCCGATGACCGCCGGGTCGTTCGTCACCAGGGCACTATCGAAGTCCCCGTTGGATCAATCCGCAGCCATGGAGGCCAGCGGCACGCACAGATCACGGCGCTTTCGCATCGCGAGCTCGCGGCGGCGCTGCGCTTCTGCGTGCGTAAAGGCACCGCCATGCTCAATATCGTCAGTCACAGTTTCGAGCTGATGAGCCGCGACCGCACGCGCGCCAACACGATCGTCCGCGATCGCTTCGCCAGGTTCTGCGCGAGCATAGCGGCAACGCCGGGGGCGCACGGGGCGACCTTCACCAGCCACCCGCCGCAGATCGGTGACGGAACCGGCGCGGCCGCCATGCCGCACAACCCCTTCCGCAACGCGGCACGGGTCATGGAACAGCTCGCCTCCAATGCGCTTTACGGCGCATCGTGATGGATGATCGCATCCCCTCCACCGAATACCGCATACCGTTCACGGTAGGATCGCGGCGGCTGTTCTCGATCGAACGTTCGGTCGCCACGCTGGCCTTCTCGCTGCAGGATATTCTCGTCGGCCGGGTGCCGCCGGTGCCCGCGCTGAACAATGTCGAAGGGCTGCGGGTGCTTTCCGCGCCGAAGGCGGCGGAGCTTCGTCTGCGCGCGGCGATGCCGGGCTTCCTGATCGGCTCGCGCGAGCAATATGCGCGGTACTATATCGACATGGCGGGCGGTTACGAAGACTATTTCGCGCGCTTCTCGGCCAAGACCCGTTCGACGCTGCGCCGCAAACGCCGCAAGTTCGAAAAGGCGGCGGGCGGCGCGCTCGATCTGCGCGCCTATCGCACACCCGAGGAAATCGACACATTCGCAGCGCTGGCCCAGCCGCTATCGCGCAGAACCTATCAGGCGCGCTTGCTCGACGCGGGCCTGCCCGAAAGCGAAGCCGCACAGGCCGAGCGACGCGATCTGGCGGCGGAGGATCGTGTGCGCGCTTTCCTGCTTTTTCTCGACAATGCCCCGGTCGCCTATCTCTACCTTCCGGTGGAGCGCGAGACGCTGATCTATGCTTATCTCGGCTTCGATCCCGACCACGCGGGCCTTTCGCCCGGCACGGTGCTGCAGATGGCTGCGCTCGAGAGCCTTTTCGCCGAGGGGTGCCACCAGTATTTCGATTTCACCGAGGGCGAAGGCGCGCACAAGGCGCTGTTCGGAACCGACAGCGTGGATTGCGCCAGCTTTCTGATGCTTCGCCCGACCTGGGCCAATCGCGCCCTGATTGCGAGCCTCGGCGGCTTCGATGGGGCGGTGAAGTCCGTCAAGCGGATTGCGCGGCGAACCGGCGTCGAGGGCACCCTGCGGCGCCTTCTGCGCTAGGGAACGGCCCTGCACTCGCCCACGGAAAAGGGCCGGCGGGTCTGCACCCACCGGCCCTTTCATACGTCTTGACGACGGCCGCGAAACGCGGGCTTACGCGCCTTCGACTTCAGCCAGGTCGACCTTGAGGCCCGGGCCCATCGACGAGGTCAGCGTGACCTTGCGGACGTACTTGCCCTTGGCGCCCGAAGGCTTCGCCTTCACGATGGCGTCGGTCATGGCCTTGAAGTTGGCCTTGAGGTCCTCGTCCTTGAACGAAAGCTTGCCGATGCCCGAGTGGATGATGCCCTGCTTCTCGACGCGGAATTCGACCTGGCCGCCCTTGGCGTCCTTCACGGCCTGTTCCACGTTCGGGGTCACGGTGCCCAGCTTCGGGTTCGGCATCAGCCCCTTGGGGCCGAGGATTTTACCGAGACGGCCGACGACGCCCATCATGTCCGGCGTGGCGATCACGCGGTCATAGTCGAGATTGCCGTTCTGCATGTCTTCCATGAGATCTTCGGCGCCAACCTTGTCGGCTCCGGCGGCGGTGGCCTTTTCGGCATTGTCGCCCTTGGCGAACACGGCGACCTTGACGTCTTTGCCGGTGCCGCTGGGGAGCGAAACCATGCCGCGGACCATTTGGTCGGCGTGGCGCGGATCGACGCCGAGGTTCATCGCGACTTCGACGGTCTCGTCGAACTTCGCCTTGTGCTCGCGCAGCGTGGCGATCGCTTCGTCAACGCTGTAGAGCTTTTCGCTGTCGAGCTTGGCGACGAGCTGCTGCTTTTTGGTCTGCTTAGCCATTATCTTAGCCCTCCACCACGTCGAGGCCCATCGAACGCGCGCTGCCTTCGATGATCTTGGTGGCCTGTTCGATGTCGTTCGCGTTCAAGTCCTTCATTTTCTGCTCGGCGATTTCCGCCAGAGCCGAACGCTTGATGGTCCCGGCCGAAATCTTGCCCGGCTCCTTCGAGCCCGACTT
>CAMYIQ010000143.1 GCA_947258465.1 uncultured Erythrobacter sp. | reverse complement strand
GGGGGAGGCGAAGACTTCGTGGAGGTTGCGGAGAACCCCGAGGCTGATGTCGATGAACAACCCTGACGAACGCAAACCCGGCGACGACCGCGATTGGTCGGTCGTCGTCGAGGACGGGGTCGCCAAGACCAACGAACCGGTTTCCAGCGCGGTCGCCGAACCCGAGGCGACCACCCGCCGCCACGAACCGCACGAACCTGAGCGCGCGCATCTTCCCGAAAAGCTCTACGAGAAGCGCGCGGTCGTTCACAACAAGCGCATCGACGGGCCGTTTCGCCGCTTCAAATGGCTGGTGATGGTCGTCACTCTGGCGATCTACTACGTCACGCCATGGATCCGCTGGGACCGCGGTCCCTACGCACCCGATCAGGCGGTGCTGGTCGATCTCGCCAATCGCCGCTTCTACATGTTCGGCATCGAGATCTGGCCGCACGAATTCTATTTCGTCGCCGGCCTGCTCATCATGGCCGGGATCGGCCTGTTCCTGGTGACCAGCGCGGTCGGCCGCGCGTGGTGCGGCTATGCCTGCCCGCAAACCGTCTGGACCGATCTGTTCCAGCATATCGACCGTTTGTTCGACGGCGATCGTAATGCCCGGCACCGTCTGGACAAGGCCCCATGGACGTTCGGCAAGATCCTGCGCCGGGGTTCGAAATGGACGGTCTATCTTCTCATCGGTCTGATTACCGGCGGCGCCTGGATTCTCTATTTCGCCGACGCCCCCACCCTGCTGCGCGAGTTCTTCGCGGGCGAGGCGGCCCCGGTGGCCTATGGCACCGTCGCCGTCCTGACGCTGACCACGGTCCTGCTGGGCGGGTTCATGCGCGAACAGGTCTGCGTGTATATGTGCCCGTGGCCCCGCATCCAAACGGCCATGATGGACGAACAGTCGCTGCTCGTAACCTACAAGGACTGGCGGGGCGAACCGCGCGGCAGCATCAAGAAGGCGCAGAAAAACCCCGGCGCATTCGGCGACTGCATCGATTGCCAGCAATGCGTCCAGGTCTGCCCGACCGGGATCGATATCCGCGAAGGGCCGCAGATCGGCTGCATCACCTGCGCTCTGTGCATCGATGCCTGCGATCGGGTGATGAAGGACATCGGTCGGCCGCGCGGCCTGATCGATTATGCGACGCTGGAAGATTGCGAACGCGAAGCCGCGGGCGGCAAGCCGAAATCGCCCTGGCGCACGCTGTTCCGTCCGCGCACCCTGGTCTATCTCATGATCTGGGGCGGCATTGGCGGCGCAATGCTGTTCGCGCTGGGCGTCCGCAGCCACACGGATCTGACCGTTGCGCCCGACCGCAATCCGCCCTTCATGCTGATGAGCGACGGATCGGTGCGCAATGCCTACACGCTCAAGCTGCGGAACATGGAAAGCCGCCCGCGTGACATGGAGATTTCGATCGAAGGTCTGCCCGGAGCGGTCATGTGGACCGAAAGCGTCAATCGCGCGCAGGCCGCACCGACGCAAATCGTGTCCGTCCCCGCCGATCTCGTGCGCCAGGTGCGGGCTTATGTCGCCGTTCCTGCCGGCACCCCCTCGCAAGAGTTCTCTTTCCGTGTAACCTCGCTCGATGAACAGCGGGAAAGCGATATCGTGCAGACCCGTTTCGATGCACCGGAGAGCGAATGATGCGGCGTGAATTCACCGGCAAGCACATGGCCTTGATCATGGTCGTGGGCTTCGGGATCGTGATCGCGGTCAATTTCTACATGGCCTCGCGCGCGATTGGCGGCTTTGGCGGTGTCGTGGTCGAAAACTCCTATGTCGCGAGCCAGAAGTTCAACGGCTGGCTGGAGCAGGCGCGCGAGAGCGAACGGCTGGGCTATTCCGCTTCCCTTGCGCGCAATGCCGATGGGCGGCTGGTCGTGACCACCGACAAGGTTCCACAAACCGCCCTGCTCTCCGCCGATCTTCGGCGCCCCCTCGGCAAGCCCGAGGACATGGAGCTGCAATTCGAGCAGGCCGGGCAGAACCGCTACGTCTCCACTCGCGCGCTTCCCGCCGGGCGCTGGATCGTGAGGCTGACCATCGATGGCGGCGGCGCCCGCTGGATCGACGAAACCGAGATCCGATGAACGCCCCCGTTCCTCTCGACACGCTCGAGGGCGCCCGGCTGGAGGACAGCCGGTTCACCGTGCCGGGCATGCGCTGCGCCGGTTGCATCGCCAAGATCGAGCGTGGCCTGTCGGGCCTCGAAGGGGTGGAATCGGCACGGGTCAATTTCTCGTCGAAGCGTGTGGCCGTGCGCCACGAAGCCTCGCTCGGCGAGGACGATCTTGTCCGCGCGATCGCCGGGATCGGTTTCGAGGCCCAGGCGGTCGCCGACAATCCGATGGGCAAGGACGAAAAGGAAACGAAAGCCCTTCTGCGTTCGCTGGCCGTGGCAGGCTTCGGCATGATGAACATTATGCTGCTGTCGGTCAGCGTATGGTCCGGCGCAGGCGGCGTGACCCGCGACCTGTTCCACTGGCTCTCGGCGCTGATCGCCATTCCCGTGGTCGCCTATGCCGGCCGCCCGTTCTTCGCCAGTGCGATCATGGCCCTGCGCCACCGGCGAACGAATATGGACGTGCCGATCTCCATCGGTGTGCTGCTGGCCGTCGCGCTGAGTATCTACGAGACGGCCACCGGCGGCGAGCATGCCTATTTCGACGGCGCGGTGATGCTTCTGTTCTTCCTGTTGGCCGGACGCGCGCTGGATGCGACCATGCGCGACAAGACCCGCGCCGGCATCGGTGCC
This sequence comes from uncultured Erythrobacter sp., assembly GCA_947258465.1. Lineage (GTDB taxonomy): Bacteria > Pseudomonadota > Alphaproteobacteria > Sphingomonadales > Sphingomonadaceae > Qipengyuania. The sequence goes on along the minus strand of CAMYIQ010000143.1, from coordinate 4,388 downwards.
TTGCTATCGCGCATGGGCAAGAGCGCGACCGTGGTGGACGAAAACGGATCGAGCCGCATGGTCGCCGCCGAAGACCTCGAGCCGGGAATGCTCATGCTGGTTGCGGCGGGAGAGGCGCTCGCCGCCGACGGCGTCATAGAACACGGCGCCTCGACGCTCGACAATTCGATGCTGACCGGGGAAAGCGTTCCGCAGGCGGTCGCCGCTGGCGAGAGCGTGTATGCCGGGGCCGTCAATCTGGGGAACCCGATACGGGTTCGCGTGAGTGCGGCCTCCTCCGACACGGTGCTCGCCGAAATTGCCCGCCTGATGGACGAGGCAGGCCAGTCGCGCAGCCATTATGTCCGCATCGCCGATCGCGCCTCGCGCCTCTACGCACCGGCGGTCCACTCGCTCGCCTTGCTGGCCTTTATCGGCTGGATGGTGGCGGGCGCCGGCTGGCACCAGTCGCTGGTGATCGCGATTGCGGTGCTCATCATCACGTGCCCCTGCGCCATGGGGCTGGCCGTTCCGGCGGCGCAGGTGGTGGCCTCTGGCGCCCTGGCGAAACGCGGCCTGCTGGTGAAAGACGGCAGCGCGCTGGAACGGCTGGCGGAAGTCGATTTGGCCCTGTTCGACAAGACCGGCACGCTGACGGTCGGGGAACCGGTGCCGCAGATCGATCACCTTTCTTCCCACCAGGCCGGCGTGGCGCTGGCGTTGGCGCAATCGAGCCGGCACCCGCTCAGCAAAGGAATCGCGAAAGCGCTCGGACAGCGCGATATCGCCGCCGTCGCAGTCGACGATCTGCGCGAGGAAGGCGGGCGCGGCGTGTCGGGCAGCATCGACGGCGTTCGCGTCGCGCTCGAACGGTCCGAAGCGGAAACCGCGACCCTTTCGACCGCCTTGCGGATCGGGGACGACACCATCGCGATTCCCTTCTCCGATCCGCTGCGCAGCGACGTGCGCGAGGCGATCGGCGCTTTACGCGACCAAGGCATCGAAAGCCGTATCCTGTCGGGCGATCGCACGTCTTCGGTCGAAGCAGTGGGGCGCGCGTTCGACATTGGCTGGGACGCGCAACTGCTCCCCGACGACAAGCTGGCCCTGCTCGATGAGCTTACAGCCGCCGGTCATCGCCCCCTCATGGTCGGCGACGGGATCAATGACGGCCCGGCGCTTGCCGCCGCCCACGCCTCGATCGCCCCTGGAAGCGCCAGCGACGTCAGCCAGCAGGCCGCCGATGCGGTATTTCTGGGCAAGGCGCTGATGCCGGTTTCGCTGGCAGTGAACGTGGCCCGGCAGACCATGCGGATCGTGCGGCAGAATTTCGCCTTCGCAATCCTCTACAATGTTTTTGCCCTGCCCATCGCCTTGGCCGGATTGGTTACGCCGTTGATCGCCGCGGTGGCCATGTCGCTCAGCTCGCTGGTCGTGGTCGGCAACTCGCTGCGCCTCGCAAGGGCCGCCCGGTGAGCGGGCTCGCCTTTCTGATCCCCATCGCGCTCGGCATGGGTCTGCTCGGCCTGGCGGGATTTTTCTGGGCGATGCGCAAGGGCCAGTTCGACGATCTCGACGGGGCCGCCCAGCGCATCCTCATCGACGACGAAGAAGAGGACGAAAACGAATGAACCGGCCCCTGTCGCTGGCCATGATGGCTTTGCTTCCGCTGGCGATCGGGCCTTTGCCCGCGCAGGCGCGCAGCATTACCGCGCAGATATGCGGAGGCGGCACGGTGGAAATCCCGATCGAGCGCGACCGCCAGCCGCAGGCGCCCTGCACCGCGAAGGGGTGTCATGCCGGTTCCTGCCGCAAGAAATTTGATTCAGCGCAATGACGCTGTGACCCATCCTGCCCAGAAGGCAGGCATGTGGACATATTATCCCGATCTGCTCGCCACGCCCGTGCCCCGTTACACGAGCTATCCGACCGCCGCCGAATTCGCCGACATACCGGTCGATGCCTATCGCACGGCCTTGCAAGAGACGTCGGGAACGGTCTCGCTCTACGTGCACATCCCGTTCTGCGAGAAGATCTGCTTCTACTGCGGCTGCAACACGGGAAAGGCGAACCGCCGGCAACGGCTGGAATCCTATCTCGACGCCTTGCATGGCGAAATCGCAACAGTGTCGCGCGAATTGCCGGATGGCGTCCGCATCGGCAGGATCGCATTCGGTGGAGGCAGCCCCAACGCCATCACGCCCGATGACTTTCGGTCGCTTTTCGCAGTTTTGGAAAGCCATTTCTCGCTGGACGATCCCACGCTGTCGATCGAACTCGATCCGCGCACGATGACCGCGGAATGGGCGAACGTCATTGCCGAACACGGCATTTCGCGCGCCAGCCTGGGGGTCCAGACCTTCGCCGAGCATTGCCAGAAGGCCATCGGCCGGGTGCAGCCGGAAGAGTGTATCGTCGAGACGGTCGACTGGCTGCGCGATGCAGGCGTCACGTCGCTCAATTTCGATCTCATGTACGGCCTGCCCGGCCAGGGCATGCACGATCTCGAGGATACCCTTCAGCGTACCCGCGTGCTCGGCGCCGACAGGATTGCCCTGTTCGGCTATGCCCATGTCCCGCATATCGTCCCGCGCCAGCGCGTGATCGATGCGACAAACTTGCCCGATCAGGCAGACCGCTTCGCCATGGCGGAAATGGGCTATGCCTATCTCGCGACCCATGGCTACGCCCCGATCGGGTTCGACCATTTCGCGAAACCCGGCGGCGATCCCCTGGCCCGCGCCGCTTTCGACGGTCGGTTGAAGCGTAACTTCCAGGGCTTTACCGACGACCAGAGCGAAGTGCTGATCGGGCTTGGCGCGTCGTCCATCAGCAGCTTTCCGCAGCTTCTGGCACAGAACGAGAAGAATAGCGGCCGCTATCGGATGCTGTCCTCGCAGGGTCTCCTGTCGGCAGGCAGGGGCGTGGCCCGCAGCGCGGACGATCGCTATCGCGGCGCGGTGATCGAACAATTGCTGTGCCAGGGCCGCGCCCGGCTCGGTGCCTGTCTGATGCACGAGGCATCGGGTCGGCTCCAGCCGTTCCTCGAGCGCGGACTGGCGTCGATCGACCGGCAGTGGCTCGAAATCCTGCCCGAAGGCCTGCCCTATGCGCGCTCGATCGCGGCAATCTTCGATGCCTATCGGCCGGTTTCCGCGCGCCGCTTCAGTTCTGCGGTGTAAGGTACCACCGCGCCGATTGGCATTCGCCTCGCGGCGCGCTAGGCCCAGCTCAGAACAGGAACGTTGGGCGGGGCCGCAGGGCAGATGATCAGCGACGACAGGATTATTTTCGGGCTTCTGGCCCTGATGCTCGGATTCGTTTTCGCCACGCGCGACCGCCCCGGCTGGCAGCGTTTCTACGTCTTCGTGCCGATCATTCTGGTGTGCTATCTGGTGCCCAGCTTGATGACCACGTTCGGGCTGATCGACGTCTCCGAAAGCAATCTGTGGCCGACCGCGAAGGACTATTTCCTTCCCGCAGCGCTGTTCCTGATGACGCTGAGCATCGACATCAAGGGCATCCTCGGCCTGGGCAACAAGGCGATCATCATGTTCCTGACCGCCACGGTCGGGATCGTGATCGGCGGTCCGCTGGCGCTGTGGATCGTCGCCCAGTTCGAACCTTCGATCATCGGGTCGGGCGATACTGCTGCGTGGCGCGGCCTGGCTACGCTTGCCGGGAGCTGGATCGGCGGCGGCGCCAACCAGACCGCCATGCTGGAAGTCTATGGCTATCCGCTCGAAGGCTTCGCCGCACTGCTGGCGGTGGACATCATCGTTGCCGAAATCTGGATGATCTTTCTGCTTTATGGCGCGGGCGCGCACGAGCGGGTGGACAAATGGCTCGGCGCGGACAGTTCCTCGATCGCGAAACTGCGCGACACGATGGCCGAATATACCGAAAGCATCGAGCGTGTGGCCAAGGCGAACGACTATGTCCTGCTGTTCGGCGTGACTTTCGCGATCGTCGGCCTGTCGCATTTGCTGGGTACCTGGCTCGGTGAACTCTTCGCCGAATTGCAGGGCGAGGAAGCGACGCTGGCGAGCGAGTTTTTCTGGGTCGTGGTGATCTCGACCACTGCCGGGCTGCTTGCCAGCTTTACCCGCGCCCGCGAACTCGAGGGGATCGGGGCGAGCAAATTCGGCATTCTGTTCATCTTCCTGCTGGTCGCGGTGATCGGTACGCGGATGGATGTGACCAAGATCGCCGATGCCCCCGCCTTCATGGCGATCGGCTTCATCTGGATGCTGTTCCATGTCATCCTGCTGCTGGTGGTCGCTAAGATCATCAAGGCGCCGTTCTTCTTCGTCGCGGTGGGCAGCAAGGCGAATGTGGGCGGCGCGGCGTCGGCCCCGGTCGTCGCGGCGGCCTTTCACCCTGCCCTCGCCCCGGTCGGCGTCTTGCTC
>CAMYIQ010000142.1 GCA_947258465.1 uncultured Erythrobacter sp. | reverse complement strand
ATTCCATCTGGGAATATTTTGGAGCTTGAATGAATTTGATGCCCGATAATAGATCGGCGATGATCTCCGTAGTGTTCGAGCCATTGGAAAGAAATTGCAGATGTCGGGATGCGGTCCGCTCGCTGGTATCAGGGTCGTCGAGATTGCCGGTATCGGTCCAGCGCCATTTTGCGGAATGTTGCTGGCAGATCTTGGAGCCGACGTTGTAGTTGTCGATCGTGTTATCCCTAATCGGGATACGATCGACCTTGGCCGTGAGGCGATTCTCAATCGCGGTAAGCGATTTGTATCCCTCGATTTGAAGCAGTCCGCAGCGGTCGAGCACGTCCTCGATCTTGTTGAGCACAGCCATGCGATCATCGAGGGCATGCGTCCTGGTGTAATGGAACGGTTGGGTCTTGGACCCGATGTTTGCCTCGATCGCAATCCGGCGCTCGTGTTCGGCCGGATGACTGGTTGGGGGCAGGATGGACCTCTCGCGCAGACCGCCGGCCACGACATCAACTATATCGCACTGTCCGGCGCGCTCTGGTATGCTGGCGAACCGGGTGCGCTTCCGATGGCACCTCCCGGACTCGTCGGCGACATCGGCGGTGGCGCGCTCTATCTGGCAGTCGGCCTGCTCGCCGCCATCCTTAGCGCCCGTGAATCGGGGAAAGGACAAGTCGTGGATGCCGCCATCGTGGATGGAAGCGCGCATATGATGAACCTGCTGCTCAGTTTGAAAGCAACAGGACATTTCGTCAACGAGCGCGGTCGCAGCATCCTTGACGGTCCGCACTGGTATTCGACCTATCGATGCGCGGACGATCGATACATCTCTCTGGGGTCGCTCGAACCGAAATTTTACACATTGCTTTGCCAGAAGCTGGGCATTGCGGATCAACCGGATTTTGCAAACGGCTACGATCCGGCCTGCTGGCCAGACCTCAGACATCGGTTCGAGGAACTATTCCGACGAAGGACGCGCGACGAATGGATGACCTTGCTGGAGGGGACCGATGCATGTTTCGCGCCGGTGTTAGATCCGGACGAAGCCGCTTCGCATCCGCATATGGCGGCCCGACAAATCTACAAGAAAATCGATGGAATCATTCAGGCAATGCCCTCGCCGCGCTTCTCGAACACACCGCCACCCGAGCCGACCGTCAAGTCGGCCGGGCCGAATCAGAAACGGACAATCTTGCAGCAATGGCGAACGACGCGCCGCCGCCATGTATCTCGATCGAAACTTTCGTGACATGAGCCGCAGTGCTCTCTCCACTGGTTTCAGAGTCGGACCGCCTTGCCACGTATGATCGTGACAGACGTCATGGGTCTCATTCCAGTCGAACCTCACAATCGATGGGTAAGGAGAACTTGTCGCACGTGCTAGGGCCGCTCAATTGATAGTTCGTCAGACGGCGGAAGCAGGGAGCCCGGCCAAGGCTGACAGCAATACTTGTGTTGAAGTATCCGCCGAGCGGGCTGTCAAAGGTGAGAACTCTGGAGAGCGAGAACCGTGGACTGCAGCGTACTAATGAGGCTGTGCGCAAAGCGTCGTGATATTTTGACCAGGCGGAGCAGTAAAGCGATGACTGCATTCATTGACGAGTATCGACGTAATTCGGGATCGAACCAATCTGCCGGGGCTCTGCCAATCTGGAGCATCTCGCCCGTCAAGCTGTACGCTCACGTTTGGCGAGAACCAAAAAGCTCAACCCGGCATCCCCCAATAGCGTTTCGGAAGTTAGATTCGTACGATCTACAAAGCCTAAACGCTCATTTCAAAACTAAATTCTCACCCCGGGCGCCCTGTCCTCGATAGCGAACCGGCGCAAATCGAAGCTGGCGCTATTGGGATCCGTCAGATCACGAACTGCGCGAAACCGGCCGTCGATCCGTTCAGCATCGATGTCGAGCAGAGTGTATCCGGCGTTATCATTATCATGGAAGCGGACCTGCGGATTGCGGCCCTGGATGCCTGTGAAGAGCTCTTCGGGGCCGCTGCGCGAGGCGAGACAGGACGTGACGATCTCGCTCGCGACCACCGGCCCTTCCATCCGCTCCGGATCGGATGGGATGTCGTTGGCCCAGAAGGAATGGACGTCGCCGCCAAGCAGCACCGCATTGCGCACCGCCGGCTGGCGCAGTGCAGCGATCAGGCGGTCGCGAGAGGCGGCGTAGCCATCCCAGATATCGGACCAGCGCGCATCGCCTCCGCCCGGCAAGGGCAGCCGCGAGACCATCGTCGCCTGACCGATCAGGCTCCAACGGGTGCGCTCGTTCGCCAGGCGATCGCGCAACCACGCCTCCTGTTCGAGCCCGAGCATGGTCGCCACCGGATCGAAGACCTCCGCGCAGTCCGCGATCACCTGCCCGCCGCGTCCACACGGCTGCGACGTGCGGAACTGGCGGCAGTCGAGAACCGAGAGGCTGGCTAGGGCGCCCCATTCGAATCTGCGCACAATGTCCGCCGCGCCATGCGGTGTTAAGCGGCGCGGCGATATCGGCATGTGTTCGAACCATGCCTGATAGGCAGCGGCCCTGCGCGCAACGAAAGCGGCAGGGTCTTCTGTGACGCTGCCCTGAAGCGAGGCATAGTCATTCTCTACCTCGTGATCGTCCCAGGTCGCGATGATCGGGAAGGCAGCGGTGGCGGCCTGCAGATCGGGATCGGTGCGGTAGAGCGCATGACGAACGCGATACTCGTCCAGCGTGAACGGATCGGGCGCGCCGAAACTGCGAACGTCGGGGCCGGTCCCGAAAGACTTCTCGTAGATGTAGTCTCCGACATGCAGGAGAACATTGATCTCCTGCGCGACCATGTCCCGATAGGCGGAAAACCAGCCATGTTCCCAATGCTGGCAGGCCGCGAGCGCGAGGCGCATGCGCGTGGCCTGCGGATCGATCGTGGCTGTGCGACCGATGGGGCTCGTCGCTCCATCGAGGTGAAAACGGTAGAAATAAGTGCGTGCTGGATCGAGGTCGACCGGCTCCACATGCACTGCGTGCCCGCGCGCAGGACTTGCGGTGACCGAACCACTGCGCACGATCCTGCGGAAACCATCGTCGTCGGCGATCTCCACACCGACCGTAGCAGTGCCCGACAGACCCAAAGGCCGAGTCCAGAGCACGAACCCATCAGGACGCGGATCGCCCGAGGCGACGCCGAGCATAAAGGGATCGCCATCGGCATATGGTTGCGGTTGCACAGCGATGGCCGTTACCGGAGACAGGAAGCGAGACGCAGCCAGCGCCAGCGCCGTCCGGCCAAGCAATGCGCGACGCGACACCATCAGAAATTCCCTCGTAGCTGCACGAAATAGCTACGCCCGTTGACGCCGAGCGGCGTCTCCTCGCCCGTGGGAAAGCTGCCGCCGGTTGCGGCGATGAAGCGCGCCTGATCAGCAATCTCTTCCGGCCGGTCGTCGAACAGGTTCTGCACGCCGGCGGTAAGCATGATCGCGGAAGACAGGGCGTAGCTCAGCGACAGGTCGAATGACGTGCCGCCATCGAAGGTCTGCGTCTCCACGAGCGGTTGCGAGGTGTAGGTGCCGAAACGGGTCAGCGCTGCACGTGCGCTCACTGACCGGTGCTCGACGACAGCCTGCACGGTTAGCTTGTCGCGCGGCTGCGCTTCGGTCAGGAACAAGATCGACTTCTCGCCGAGCAACGGCAGAGTCGGCAGCACCGGATTGGCGCGGAGACTTTCCAATTCCGTGTCATAGAGCGCGAAGCCGACATCCATGCTTGCCCGCGTTTCCGGACTGAGGCTGGCCGACCAGCGCGCGGTGGCCTCCACACCGGTAGTCCTGGTATCGACCGCGTTGGTGAAGAAGCGTACCTGCGAGAAGCCAACTATACCAGCGCCGGCCAGAATGGCATTCACCGCCGCCCCGCGCAGCTGTTCACTCAGCGCGATGCGATCATCGATTTGGATGTGAAACGCATCCAAGGTGAAAGCGAGGCGGGGCGTCGGCTCCAGCACGATACCCGCGCTGTAATTACGTGAGCGCTCGGGTCGCAGATCTCCCGCACCCAACGCGCGCGCGATCGGGTCGCTCACCGGCAGCGTCGCTACCGAAACCAGCTGCCCTGCCGAAAGTGCGCCCTGCACCGCGCTGAAATTCTGCTGTTGCAACGAAGGCGCGCGGAACGCAGTTCCGATCGCGCCGCGCAGCGCCAGGCCCTCTGTCAGATCGGCGCGGGCTGAAACCCGCCAGGTCGTCTCTCCACCGGAATCGTCATACTCGTCGTAACGGACCGCCCCGCCGATCAGCAGCGCCTCGATCGGGCGCAGCTCGGCGTCGAGATAGAATGCAAAGGCATCGCGCACCTCATTCACCGGTCGGCGCGGAGCGAACCCCGCGAAACCGTCCGCACCGACTCCGGTCGAAGCGGCGGGTTCTCCCTCGCGGATGGCGTAGGTTTCGCGGCGGTACTGCGCGCCGGCGGTGATATTGCCTCCGGCGAGAAGTCCGAGCGAGCGCGAGACGCCGAAATCGGTGACATATTGTTCATAGGTCACGCCGCCCGAATCAAAGCTGGTCGGGCTGTCGAGACCCAGCGACACATTCACCGTATCGAAGACGCGGAAATCCGCCTCGTTGCGGCCGTAGGTCTGGCTCAGATCGAGCGCGAAGCCGCCGAGATCGGCGGAGATACCCAAGGTCCCGCTGCCATCCCAGATGTACGGTTCGATGACCGGCAGGAAACCGTCGGGATAGAGCAGCGAGGTGCCGGGCACGCGAAAGCCCGCACCGTTGTTCGAAATTTTTTGCGCGACCGTGCCGAAACCGTAGAGTTCCGCGTCGCCGAGTGGCAGGCCGAAATTGACCGATCCGCCAAAAAGCGAGGCTTCCGGATCGCCTATCCGGTAGGTTACCCGGTCGAAGCGCTGATCGACAAAGGCGCGGTTGGTCGCTTCCTGCGCGCGGACCAATGCACTGAGAGTCAAATGACCGCCCCGACCGATCGGCAGCCCGCCGCTGGTCGAGGCGAGCCCGTTGAGCCCGTCGCCTTCCTCGGTGATGCCACCCAGCAGTTCGAACGAAGCGCCCTGGGCATCGTCCTTCAGGATGATGTTCACTACCCCGCCGATCGCGTCCGAGCCATACTGCGCTGCCGCGCCGTCGCGCAGGATCTCGATCCGCTGGATCGCGTTCTGAGGGATCGTGTCGAGATCGACGCCCGCCGAACCGCGCCCGATCGAATTGTTTACATTGAGCACGGCGTTGGTGTGGCGGCGCTTGCCGTTAACGAGCACGAGCGTCTGATCGGGCGACAGGCCGCGTAGCGTGATCGGCCGCGTGTTCGCCGCCGTGGCGGTGGTGGCCGCGCGCGGAAAATTGACCGACGGCTCGAGGAAATTCAGCGCGCGGTTGAGATCGGCATACCCGGTGGCGTTCAGCTCCTCTTCGCTGACAACGTCCACCGGT
>CAMYIQ010000141.1 GCA_947258465.1 uncultured Erythrobacter sp. | reverse complement strand
GCTCGACAGGGCGTAGTTCCACACCGAACCGATGCCGATGCCCACCAGTGCGGCCAGCACTTCGTGCACACCCCGGTCGTACAGCGTGGTCGCCACCGCGACATTGGCGAAGGCGCCGATCGAGCAGGCCACGATGAAACTGAGCCAGCCCCAGAACACCTTGTCCGCTTCTTTCAGGCGGCGATCGCGGTAGGTGAGGAAGTTGTTGAGCCAGAAGTTGAAAGTCATCGCCCCGAAGGTCGCGACCGCCTGGCTCCAACTGAAATTGGTCCCGGCGACCAACAGGAAGGCATAAAGGATCGCCATGTGCACGCCGATGCCAAGCACGCCGACCGTGCCGAACAGCGCGAAGCGTGTCGGGATCACGCGGCCGAAGCTCTTATCGTAAAGGCCGGCGAGGAAATCGAGCGCGATCGCGCGGTCGAGCTTGCTTTCGCCGGAGCGACGGGCGGAGAAATTCATCGGAAAATCCTTCACCTTGAGCGGTGTGTCGGAAGTGGCGAGCAGGTCGAGCAGGATCTTGAAGCCGATACCCGACAGGTTGGGCACGAGACGGCGCGCCGTCGCGGTGGGCAGCAGGAAGAAACCGCTCATCGGATCGGACAGGTCCACGCCGGTCAGCTTGCGGGCGAGGAAATTGGCCATGCTCGACAGCTTCTCGCGGTCGGGGCGCCCCCATTCCGCCATGCTCGCACCCTCGGCGAAGCGGCTGGCGACAGCCACCTCGGCCTCGCCCGATTTGACGCTCGCGAGCATATCGACAAGCAGCTTGGGATCGTGCTGGTGATCGGCATCCATCACCGCGACATAGGGCGCGGCGGTGGCGCAAAAGCCTTCGATCGCCGCACTCGACAAACCCCGGCGGCCGATCCGCTGGATCACGCGAACGCGCGGATCCGACAGCGACAGGCGGCGAGCCTCGTCGCCGGTCCCGTCAGCCGAATTGTCGTCGACGATCAGCACCTCCCAGCCCGATGTGCCGAGCGCACCCTCGATCCGCTCGACCAGCGGCTCGAGATTGTCGCGCTCGTTGAGCGTCGGCAGGATGATCGCGAGGTCCAGCGGACGGGCGCTGGAGGCCGCACTAGCTATGGAGGGCTGCGTTTCCGGGGTCATATCCATTGCATGACCCGGTTATGCAGCATTCCTCAAGATATGGTTACCAGCTTCCTAACAATCGCGTCGCCAATCTCGCCCGTCGAAGCGCTGCCGCCGAGGTCGCCGCCGAACACGCGATCGGCCAAAATGCCCTCGACCGCGCGCTCGATCCGTGCCGCATCTTCCTCGCGTCCGAGCGAGTGGCGCAGCAGCATGGCGAGGCTCAGCACGGCGGCCACCGGGTTGGCTTTGCCCTGCCCGGCAATATCGGGCGCGCTGCCATGGATCGGTTCGTAGAGGCCGAAGGTCCCGTGATCGGTCTGCCGCTCGCCGAGCGAGGCGCTGGCGAGCAAGCCGATCGAGCCGACGCAAGCGCTGGCCTGGTCGGACAATATGTCGCCGAACAGATTGCCGGTGACGATCGTGTCGAACTGGCCCGGCGACTTCACTAGCTGCATCGCGGCATTGTCGACATACATGTGATCGAGTTCGACCTCGGGATAGTCTTTCGCCACCTCTACGATCGTCTCGCGCCAGATCCGGCTGGTTTCGAGGACATTGGCCTTGTCGACGCTGGTCAGGCGCTTGTTCCGGCCCATCGCCGCGCGGAAGGCGGTATGCGCGATGCGGCGCACTTCGCCCTCGTTATAGGACATGGAATCCCACCCCTCGCGCCCGCCATCGCTCACCCGTTCGCCCTTGTCGCCGAAATAGACATCGCCATTCAGCTCGCGCACGACGAGCAGGTCGATACTGCGCGCGACCTCTGGCTTGAGCGAAGACAGGTGTTCGAGGCCCGGAAAGCCCGCCGCCGGGCGCAGGTTCGCGAACAGGCCAAGCTCGCTGCGCAGGCCGAGGATCGCCTGTTCGGGTCGCAACTCGCGCGGCAGATCGTCGCACGAAAAATCGCCCACCGCGCCGAACAGCACCGCATCGGCGGCGCGGGCCATCTGCAGGGTTTCTTCGGGAAGCGGATGCCCATGGCGGCGGTAGGCTGCCGCGCCGACATCGCCCTCGAACAGCGTCAGGCCCGGCAGCGCGAGTTCATCGAGCACGCGCCGGGCCTGGGCCATCACTTCGGGTCCGATCCCGTCGCCGGGGAATATTGCAATTTTCAAGCCACTACCTCGTCATTGCGAGCGGCACAGCCGCGCGGCAATCCATGGACCGACAATGCGGCAACCGAAACGCCATGGATTGCTTCGTCGCCTGCGGCTCCTCGCAGTGACTGGACTAGGAAACCATCCGTGCCAGTCGCTGCCGCAGGAGTTGCCGTGCTGCTAGGACGTCGGCGCGGGTATCGGCAAGCAGGTAGCGTGCGATAAGCGGTTCCTGGCGGTCGAGAATTTCCAAGGCCTGCCCAAGGCCCGCTATCGCCGGCCGTTCCCCGCCATAGCCCAGCTCGCGCAGCAGCAGCGCTTCGTAGATTGCCAGCGCCTCCACCCATTGGCGCGCGGCCTCGGCCGAACAGATTGCATCGAGCAGCCCGCCGAGCGCCGCGTAAAGCGTGGGATAGGGGTTGCGTTCGGGCAGTGCGGCGGCGGTGAGCGCGGTCGCCCAAGCCATGGCTGCTGCCGGAAGCGGCTCGCTCAGCCACGGCCCTCGGCTCCATACCAGTTCGAGCCGGACAAAGGGCAATTGGCTGTCCGATTTGGCGCGGATATCAGCCTGCACCACGTTTCCGGGAATTACCACCGGCCGCAACTGGCGCCCGCGCCCGCCCGCGACATAGGCGGCGACCACACCGCTTTCCTCGGTCAGCAACCGCGCGATCACCGCCGTTTCCCCATGCGGGCGCGCGGCAATCAGGATGGCGGGTGCGGTGAGGTGCATGTTCAACGATTAACGACTTACGTCGCCCCTGCGAAGGCAGGGGCCCAGATAAGGGATGCGATTGGCCCGTTCACTGGATTGTTTCGAACAAATCGCTCCAGTCGGGGTTGTCCCGCCGGATCAGTTTGAGTTTCCATTGCCGCTTCCAGCGTTTCATCGGTTTTTCGCGGGTGATTGCCTCATGGATATCCTCGAAATGCTCGGCGTAAACCAAACGGTAGAGGCCGTGCTTGCGGCAAAACTCCGAACCTCGTCCCTCGCGATGTGCGTGGACGCGGACCGCAATGTCGTTCGTCACGCCGATGTAGAGCGTGCCCTGCAGGCCGCTGGTCATGATATGGACCCAGCAGCCGACCATTCAGCGAGCCGCTTGCGGGACCGTTGTCTGGGCCCCTGCCTTCGCAGGGGCGACGGTCATTTGGCTTTCGCTTCCAAAGCCTCGACGCGGGCCTTGAGGTCTTCCACTTCTTCGCGTGCCTTGCCGGCCATCATCTTGACCGCGTCGAATTCCTCGCGGCTGACGAAATCCATGCCGCCGAAAGTTTCCTTTGCCCGCTCGCGCGCAGCATCGCGTGCCTCGCGCCCCATGCCGGCAAGCGTACCGGCCGCCGAATTGGCGAGTTTGACGAAATCGGCGATCAACGGGTTCTGGCTTTGCATGGCCGATCAAATGGTTCGTGCGGGCACTTTTGTCCAGTTTTTGTTGGGTACGCTATCGACCTCCGTCGATAGCTTG
>CAMYIQ010000140.1 GCA_947258465.1 uncultured Erythrobacter sp. | reverse complement strand
TCAAGCAGGTGATCATCGCTTCGCTCTATGGGCATCCCCAACCGCTTGTGGTGGAAAGCGCCCGGTCGAGCCTTGGCCATACAGTCAGGCCCGGTCTGAACGAACTTCTCGACGCCTTGCGGGGACGTTGACATGGCCAGCAAGTCGGCAGGCCGCAACGATCCTGTCCCGATCATCGTCAAGAAGGTCACCGTCGTCGAGGCGGGCCACCATGGCGGTGCGTGGAAGGTGGCCTATGCCGACTTCGTCACCGCGATGATGGCCTTCTTCCTGCTGCTCTGGCTGCTTGGCGCAACGACCGAGGACCAGCGCAAGGGGCTGGCCGACTATTTCACGCCGACCCTGGTCAAGACCAAGGAACAAAGCGCCGGTTCGGATGGTGTCCTGGGAGGGTCGTCGCTGGTGGATGTGGACAATTACCCGCATGCCGCCGGGCAGACCGGAACCAAAACGCTCACCGTGCCACGCGATGCCACCGGCGGCCCGAAGGAAGGCGCTGCGACCATCAAGCGGATCCAGATCCGCGTGACCGAGGCAATCGCCGACAAGGAACGGCTCAAACGGCTGATGCGCCAAGTGCGCATGATCGATACCACGACAGGCATCCGGATCGACCTGGTCGACGATGCGGACTTCTCGATGTTCGCCCTCGGCACCACGGTACTCACCGCAGACGCAAGCGATTTGCTCGATATCGTGGCCGAAGCGATCGGGCCGGAAGGCGGCCAGATCACCGTTCGCGGTCACACCGATGCCCTGAAATATCGCGATCCGACGCGGGTCAACAACTGGTCGCTTTCGGCCGGTCGCGCCGAGGCCACTCGCCAGACATTGATCCGCCATGGCATTTCGCGCGACCGTTTCCGCCGGATCGAAGGAGTTGCGGACACCGAGCCGCTGATTTCCGGCGATCCCGCCGATCCGCGCAATCGCCGGATTTCGATCTCTCTCGAAGACTGAGACGCCGGCAGGCGGCCGGTCGCCGGACTACGGGCGGGCGGGCGAGGGACTAGCTGCGGGCATAGGCGCGGCAAAAGACCTCGACTGCGCCATCGATGCGGCGGCGGTCACGCTCCGGATCGGGTGGTTGGCCGAAGCGGCGCTCCAGATCGCCCATGCCTTTGCACATCGAGACGAATTGCTCGACCGCGATCTCGGTATCGGCGATGTCGAGCTCGCCCCCCGCGACCATGGTTTCGAGCAACGCTGCGAACGCCGCGCGCATACGATGCGGGCCTGCGGAAAGGAACGCTTCTCCGATCGTCGGCTCGGTTTCCGTTTCGGCGGCAATCCGGCGGTCGAAACGTACCAGTTCTTCGCGTGACAGGAAGGCCACCATCGCTTCGCCGATCGCGGTGAGCCGTTCGCGCAGAGTGCCGGCGGGGGCGGGCTCGATCGCAAAGTTTGCCCGCATGACGGCACATTCATGGTGCACCGACGCTGCGAAAAGCGCGCGCTTGTCGCCGAAATGATTGTATATTGTGACCTTGGAAACGCCTGCATCCGCTGCGACTTGTTCGATTGATGTCGCCGCGAACCCCTTGGTGAGAAAGGATTTTCCGGCCGCCGCGATAATCGCGGCGCGCTTCGGCGTGACTATCGGCCGACCTGGTTTTTTCGAGCTGTCGCTTGACAAAGTGAACGGTCCCGTTCAGTTGAACGCTATCGTTCACTAATGGACGAGTCGAAAGGCGAAGGCAAGCAAGCATGCTCTGGATTGCGATCAGAATGCTTACCGGGGACGCCCAGAAGTTTTACGGACTGGTGTTCGGCATTGCGTTCTCCACTTTGCTCATCACGCAGCAATTGACCATTTTCGTCAATCTGATCGAGCGCGGCGCGAGCGGCGTTTACAATGTCTCCAGCGCGGATGTGTGGGTGATGGACCCGGTCAGCCGGACGAGCGATGTCGCTTACGCCCTACCGTCCACTGCGCTCGACAAGGTGCGCAGCGTACCGGGTGTGGAATGGGCTGTGCCGCATATCCGGGCTCAGGCCAGCGTTCGCACCAAGGATGGCGATCTCGAAGGGGTGGCGGTAATCGGCGTCGACGATGCAACGCTGATCGGCCTGCCCAAGCGCATGATCGAAGGATCGTCGGCGGTTCTTTCGCGGCCCGACAGCGTGATTATCGACGATGTCGGCACCACCCGCATGTTTCCCGGCCAGTCTCCGATCGGCGAGCGGCTGGAACTGAACGATCAGCGCGCGGTGATAAGGGGAATTGCCGATGCGATCCCCAGCTTCACCAGCACCGTCGTGCTCTACACGAAATACAGTCAGGCGCTCAATTATGTGCCGGGCACGCGCAATCGCCTGTCCTTCGTGCTGGTCGGAGCAGCAGATCCGGCGCAAGCCAAGGCCCTGGCGGAACGGATCGAACGCGAAACCGGCCTCAAGGCCCGGACACGCGACGAATTCGCGCAGGACGGGATCGATTTCATCATCGAGAACACGGGCATCCCGCTGAATTTCGGCATTACCGTCGCGCTCGGCTTTATTGTCGGCGTGGCCATTGTGGGGCTGACCTTCAGCCTGTTCATCCGCGACAACATCAAACAATTCGGTGCGCTGAAGGCGATCGGCGTTACCAATCGGAAAATCCGCCGGATGGTCGCGGTGCAGGCCGGGCTGGTGGGGCTGATCGGCTACGGTCTCGGCGTGATCGGGACGGTGTTCTTCATCTGGGGTTTCTCGAGCAATCCGACCTTCAAGGGGTTTTACATTCCGTGGCAGATCCCGTTGGTCAGCCTGATTGCGGTATTCCTGATCCTCGCGCTGACCGGCTGGCTGGCGCTGCGCAACGTGCTCAAGACCGAGCCGGCATCGGTGTTCCGCTGATGGGCACGCCGATCGACACCAGTGCCATCGGCGGATGCAAGCCCGAAGCGGCAATCTGCACACGCGGCGTGACGCGCGACTTCCAGGCAGGCCAGCAGACGATCACCGTGCTGCACGGGATCGATCTCGATATCCGCGCCGGAGAGCTGACCTTCCTCGTCGGGGAAAGCGGTTCGGGCAAGACGACGCTGATCTCGATCATGTGCGGCATTTTGTGGCCGACGCTGGGCGAAGTGAAGGTATTCGGCACCGACATCTACCAGCTGGGCGATACCGACCTGGTGGAATTTCGCCTGCAAAATATCGGCTTCATCTTCCAGCAATACAATCTGATCCCCTCGATCGACGCGGCGAACAATGCTGCCGTGCCCTTGATCGCGCAGGGGATGGATCGGCTCGAGGCGCGCGACAAAGCGGTCGCCATGCTGGAAAAACTCAATATCGGAGATCAGGCCGACAAGCTGCCGCGCCAGCTATCGGGCGGCCAGCAGCAGCGCGTCGCTATCGCCCGCGCCTTGGTCCACGAGCCGCGCCTGGTGGTATGCGACGAGCCGACGGCCGCGCTCGATGCCTCCTCGGGCCGCCGGGTGATGGATCTCTTGCGCGATGTCGCGGTCGCGGAAGACCGCGCATGCATAATCGTGACGCACGATAATCGCATTTTCGACCTCGCCGACCGTATCCTCGTGCTCGAGGACGGGCGGATCACCCACGACGGCACCGATGTGCCCGAAGGACACTGACATGGCATTCGACTGGAAAAACCTTAGCTTTTCGCGCCAGATTCTCCCGGTGATTGCCCTGCTCGGTTTGCTCGCGGCGGTGCTGTTCATCTTCGTTGGCCTGCCCGACCGGGACCTCAGCGAGCCCGAGCGGGAGCCGCCACGTGCCCCGGCGGAGCTGGCAGCGCAGGCGCGTGTCGCGG
>CAMYIQ010000139.1 GCA_947258465.1 uncultured Erythrobacter sp. | reverse complement strand
GCGCGGCAGGTCGATTTCCTTGTCGCGCTGGCGGAAACCCATTCGGTGGCCGAGGCGGCGCGGCGGGTGGGGATGAGCCGCCAGTCGGCCTATCGCCTGCGCCAGCGCCTGCGCGAACAGCCCTTCGGCCGGGCCTGGGATGCGGCCTATGCCAGCGCGCGCCACAGCCTCTACCGCGCGGCGCTGGAACGCGCGATCGAAGGGGTGGAGGTGCCGCATTATTCCGGGGGCGAGCTGGTCGGCACCTCGCGCAAGTTCGACGAGCGCCTCACGCTTGCGCTGCTGGCCATGCCGACGCCTGCCCCTGCGGAGCTGCCTGCGGTCTATCCGGGCAGCGCCTATCCTTCGACCGACTTTCGCGGTTTGCTGGAGCGAGTCGAGACCGGACCCGACCATTTCGGGGCCGACGAAAGCGAGCATAACCTGCTCCGGCTGGAAGCGGAGGAGGAAGCCCGCTGGGTTGCGGACGATGCGGAGGAAGAGAACGAGGACGAGGATGACGGCGGCGATTGGGAATATTGACCGGATGTGTCACCCTGTTTCCAACATCTCCTGCAATTTCAATGCGATGACCTGTAGGAAAAGCCGGACACCCCTGTCACCTTGTGTCACCTACACGGCGATCCGGCGCGCAGCGCACTACTCTGCCGCCTCGCGCAGGGCCGGGTCCAGGTGCCAGCGCGGCACCTTGCCCTTGTCGGCGGCGCGCAGCCGTGCGCTTTCGGCTTCGATATATTCGCGCGTCATGGGGATCGCTGCGCGGTCCTGCACATACTGGACCTGCCAATTGACCATGGTCCCGTGGCGGAAGCTCTGTTCGGCCCCGGCAAGGTAGAACAGCCACATGCGGTAGAAGCGTTCGTCGTAAAGCTCGGTGATCTCGCGCCGGTGCAGCACGGTGCGCTTGTACCATTCCTCCAGCGTGTGGCTGTAATGGAAGCGCATGGCCTCTACATCCATGACCTGCCAGCCATGCTTCTCGCTCTGAGTGACGAGTTCGGAGAGGGCGGGGATGTAGCCGCCGGGGAAGATGTATTTGCGCGTCCATTTGTCGGTGAAGCCGGGAGGCCCCGTGCGGCCGCAGCAATGGCTGATCATCACGCCGTCGGGCTTCAGCAAGCGGTTCGTGTGCTCGTAGAACTGCGGGTAATGCGGCGTGCCGACATGTTCGAGCAGGCCGACCGAGCTGATCCGGTCGAAGGTCCCTTGCACGTCGCGATAGTCCATCAGCTCGAACGTCACGCGGTCGGCGAGGCCCGCTTCCTCGGCGCGTTCCTTGCAGAAGGCGATCTGGTCAGGGGCAAGCGCGACGCCGGTGACTTCGACGTCGTAATGGCGCGCGAGGTAGAGCGCGAAGCCGCCCCAGCCGCAGCCGATATCGAGGATACGCTGGCGTTTCCCGTCTTTGGGGGGCTGAATGTACATCTTGGCGGCGAGGTGCGCCTTCTTGTCGAGCTGCGCCTTCTCGAGCGAGGTCGTCTCCGGATCCTCGCGGTAATAGGCCATGGTGTATTGGCGGTCCTCGTCGAGGAAGCGTTCGTACAGCTCGCGGGTGAGGTTGTAGGTGTGCTCGGCATTCTTGCGGGCCTTGCCGCGCAGGTTCACGCTGTCGGCCTTGGCGAGCAGTTTCTGCGCCGCCTTGCGCAAGGGGCCCCTGGGCTTGAGCGATGCACCGCCCTCGCGCTTGGCGTTCATGGTCACGAACAGGACGAGGTCGCGGATATCGTGCGGTTCCTCCACTTCGAGCCAGCCCCACATGAAGGCCTCGCCCGCGCCGACCTGCGGATAGCGTGCGATATGGTTGGCGGCTTTGCGATGCGTCAGGCGGATACGCAGCGGCTTTGTGCCGTCCTCGGGCGCGCCAAATTCATAGGTCTTGCCGTCATGGTCGGTGACGATCATCCGCCCGCGCCTGATCGCGGCTTTCAGGAATGTGTTGAGCAGCCACATGGGCGCGCCTCTCCCCTTTTGTTTTCCCCGGGACGAGACTGTGGCACACTTCGCACGGAGTCAATCGAAGGGAGGAGCAACGCCGTGGCCGAAGCCAAGACGCAAATTACCGATGTCGATCCGGCCGACTTTCTTGCCGCGGTCGAGCCCGAAAGAAAGCGAGAGGAGGCGAAGGTGCTCGACGCGCTGTTTCGCCGGGTAACGGGTGAGGAGCCCAGGATGTGGGGGCCGAGCATCATCGGCTATGGCAGCTACCGCACCACCTATGCCAGCGGGCGCAAGGTGCACTGGCTGCGCACCGGCTTCAGCCCGCGCAAGGCGAAGCATTCGCTCTATCTGATGGGCGGCTATTGCGACGAGACCACGGGCCAGCGCCGCGACGAATTGCTGGCGCGGCTGGGCAAGTACAAGACCGGCAAGAGCTGCCTGTATGTCAACAAGCTGGCCGATGTGGATATGGACGTTTTGGAGGAATTGCTGCGCAACGACTGGGAAGGGATGAACCGGCGCTATCCGGACTAGACCGAGCCCCCGCGCAGGCGGGGGCCTCAGGCCACTCGCGCGGAATTTGCCGATTGCGGTTTGCGGCCGCGCTGGGCCTCAGATGCCCGCATACCACTGATATCCGGCGCGGTCTTCCCAATAGCCGCCCTGACCTTTGCCGATATCGTCGAGGCTGGCGACCGCCTCAATCGCGGTGAGGTATTTGGCATGCTTGTAGCCCAATTGCCGCTCGATCCGCATCCTCAGCGGCGCGCCATTGCGGATGGGCAGCGGCTCGCCATTGAGGCTGTGCGCGATGATGGTCTGCGGGTGGTAGGCATCGATCAGGTCGACGCTCTCGTAATAGTCTTGCCCGTTGAGATTGTCGGCGCAGCGAAAGACGATGAACTTCGCCTCTTCACGCAGGCCTGCGGCATCGAGCAGGAGCGAGAGCTGAGGCCCGGTCCATTCGCCGATTGCGCTCCACCCCTCGACGCAGTCATGGCGGGTAATCTGCGTGCGCTGGGGCAGCCTGCGAATGTTGTCGAGATTGAGGCTGAGCGGATTATCGACGAGGCCGCGAACTTCGAGCCGCCAATTGGCGAAGCCTTCCTCGGCGTGGCGCGGATAGTCGCCATTCTGCGGGTCGGTCGAGCCATTGCCGCGGAAATAGGGCGAGATCGCGCTGCGCGGATATTCGGGGGCGCGGGCTTCGCGGTTCGTCAGCAGTCGGTGCGCGCCCTTGTGCCATCCTTCTGCGGCATCGAGCAGCGACTTGCCGACATCGGTCCCGGCGATCCTGTTGCACCCCGCGACGAAGGCGGCCCCGGCGGCGGCGAGGAAGTTTCTGCGCTTCACGGCTCGCGCCCTCCGGTAATCATGTCGCGGATCTGATGGATCGGCCCGGCGAGGATCACCAGGACGATGTGCACCACGAAAAACCCGGCGATGGCGAAGGCGAAGATGAAATGCAGGCTCCGTGCCGATTGCCGCCCGCCCAGCAGCTCGACCAACCAGCCGAATGTCGGCTCCATGCCCGGACTGATGGCGATGCCGGTGAAGATCATCATCGGCAGGAAGACGCCGAGCACGAGGCCATAGGCGAGCTTTTGCAGGAAGTTGTACTTGCCGCCTTCATGGCCGAAGTCGAGCTTGAGATGCTGGACGATATCCTGCCAGACCGCGCTTGGCTTCCATTCGCCGCGACTGGTGGCGATGTCGCGCTTGAAATGGCGGTTGGCGAGCATGGCGATCCACATGAACAAAAGGCCCAGCGCAAAGGGCCAGGCCATCAGGATGTGCCAGTCGCGCGCCACCGCAAGGCTGTAATAGCCGGGGATCGTCATCCAGTCGGGGAAGCGAGGCACAATCAGCCAGGCCTGCTCCGCCGCGAAACCCCAATCGCCCCAATAGAGCCGGCGATGTGCATTGGAGATCGTCAGGCCCGACATGAACAGCACGACGACGCAGACGAGGTTGAGCCAGTGCCACAGCCGGGTGCTGAACGTGTGGCGCGTCATGCCCCGGCTCGCTCGCGCGCGAGGTAGATCACGTCGCGCGGCTGGGATAGCAGGTGCTGCCCGCTGTCGACATAAAGCGTCTGCCCGCTGGCGAGGTGGCCCTGAGCGAGGAACAGCGCGGCATCGGCGACTTCATCGGGGCCGGTCTTGCGGCCCAGCAGGTTCATCCGGTGCGAGATCTCGGTTTCCGCCTCGCTCTGGTCATGGCTGGCGAGGATTGCGCCCGGCGCGAGCGCATAGACCCGGTCTTGCGCACGGGCCGCGCCCATGGCCAGCATCGGCACGGTTGCGGCCAGCGCGTGCTTGCTCATCGTGTAGCTGAAGAAATCCGGGTTTGGATTGGCGAGCTTCTGG
Source organism: uncultured Erythrobacter sp. (assembly GCA_947258465.1). Classification (GTDB taxonomy): domain Bacteria; phylum Pseudomonadota; class Alphaproteobacteria; order Sphingomonadales; family Sphingomonadaceae; genus Qipengyuania. Next base: position 3,062 of record CAMYIQ010000139.1, on the reverse strand, counting down.
TCGGTCAACTGGATCACCCGCCGCCCACCGCATGCCTGTGCACGGGCGAGATAGGCCTGGGCCATGCGGGCGGGACTGCGCGCGTTGATCTGCATCGTGCGGGCATTCGTCGCCGGGTCGAGCGTGGTTACAGTGTCCTTGTCGAACACCGCCGCGCAATTGATCAGCGCGCGCCAGTCTGCGAGCTGCCCGGCCAAGGCCTCGACCATGGCGACTGCCGCATCGCCATCGGCGAGATCGCATTGCACTGTTTCCGCCGAGGGAAGTTGCTCCGCCAGAGCCTCGGCATCGCCGCGCGAGGAACCGTAATGCACGACCACATGCCACCCTGCTTTGCCGAAAGCGCGGGCGATCGCCGCGCCGATACGCTTGGCCCCTCCCGTTACGAGCACCGCTGGCTTGCTGTCGGTCATTGTTCGCGACCATAGCGCCATGGCGGGCAAAGGAAAGACGCGCCGCCACCCGAGGGGAAGGTGACGGCGCGCCGCATTCGCAACCCACAGGTTGCGTCAGAGAGTTAGCGGCACTTCAGGCTGCCGCGATCGATTTCGCGTCCGACGATGGCGCCGACGGCTCCGCCGAGGATTGCGCCAAGCGTCTTGTCGCCGCGCCCGGCCAGTTCATGGCCTGCCAGCGCGCCGACGCCGGCGCCGATGACGAGGCCGGTCGTGCCATTGTCGCGCTTGCAGTAATAGCGCCCGTCACGCCCACGCCACATGCGGTCGGCACGGCTGATCCGGCGTGGTTCGATATAGTAGCCGCGGCGGTCGTAAATCGCGCGGTCCTTGGCACGTTTGCCGTGGGCGGGTGCCCAGTGCGGCGGATCGGCGGCGGCCGGTGCGGCGGTGCCGATGCCGGTAAGAGCAAGCGCCCCTGCTGCACATGCGAGAGTGAGCTTTTTCATGATTGCGTCCCCATTCGGTTGTCTCCAGCGCGACCCTGCGCGGACGATTTACAACACCGGCTGAATGGGTGGCGGTTCGCCGAAATTCGCGATGAGCCGTGCTGAAACGCGCGACCAATTGCTACCGATCGAGCTTTTTTCGGGCGCGATCACGCCATGGCAGGCAGAGTCTTTCGAGTGCCGTGATCTGTTCGAGTTCTTCGCGGGTGGCCTTGTGCGCCGGATCGAACAGCTTCGCGAACAGGCCGCCTACGGTCCAATCCTCGTGGCCGGTTTCGACCCGGTCAAGCCGGTCGCCGGCCTCGGTCTCGCCTTCCTCGACGACGCGATAGTACCAGCCGCAATTGTGCTGTTTGACGATCCGCGCGACCATGCCTTTGCGGCCGAAGCGATGGTCGATCTTCCAGCAGGGCTGACGCGGCTGGCTGACTTCGAGCAGGGCGCTGCCCAGGCGAAAGCGGTCGCCGATATGGACATCGCTCTCGGTGATGCCTTGCGCGTTTATATTCTCGCCGAAAGCGGCGGGGCGGGAGAGCAAGGCATGCCCGCCGAGCCAATCGTTCCATCCCGCATAGTGATCGCGCGGATAATGATGCACCGCCATGTCCACCCCGCCATGGTGCTTGGTATCGGCCACCATATCGCCCTCGATCCCGAAGGAGCGGATCGCGACCTTTCCCTCGACGGGACGCTTGTCGATCGCGCTTAACTCGGCGCCGTTGAAAGGCTTGGGCAGGCCGACACAGATGGCGAGCACTTCGGTGGTCATCGATCCTCCTTGCGCAGAGTAAGCGCGAGCCAGTCCCGCTGCGTGCCGTCGCTGCCTTTGCCGGGATAGCGCTCGCTGGCGAGAATTGTGAAGCCCGCCTCGCGATAGACATCTTCCAGCCATTCGGGAGAGGGGAGGTTGGTCCAGCGGCCCAACAGGTCGCGGCCCTCGTCGGGATAGGCGTGGTCGCACAGCTTGTAATTGGCAAAGTGAAGGCCGTCTGGCCGCAGTGCACGATGGATCGCCGAAAGCGTCGACGGCAATGCAGCGCGCGGCAGGTGGAGCAGGCTCGCATGGGCCCAGACGGCGTCGTATTCGGATACCGCGTTTAGTTCGTCGAAGCGCATCTGGCGCGCCGCGATATCGTGGCGCTCCTTTGCTTTCCTGACCATGGCGGCCGTCCCATCGGTCGCATCGATCGAGAAACCGCGATCGCGGACATATGCGGCATCGCGCCCGCCGCCGCAGCCCAGTTCGAGGATGTAAGCGCCGGGCGCCAGGCGGTCGAGAAACCCATCGAGATGGCGGCTCTGTCCTTGGGTTCCGCTCGCCGTGTAACGGGGCGCCTCGCGCTCGTACCAGGCGAGGGTCGCCTCGTCGGTCATCAGGAGGCAGCAGCCTCTGCGGCTTCGGCAGCTTCGCGATCGCGCTGGGCGCGGCTTTTCTTCTCGGCGGCTGTCTTGAGCTGGCCGCAGGCGGCGTCGATATCGCGGCCGCGCGGCGTGCGTACCGGCGCGCTGATGCCGTGTTCGAAGACGATCGAGGAGAAGCGTTTTACCCGCTCCGGCGTCGAGCATTCATAGGGCGCCCCGGGCCAGGGGTTGAACGGGATCAGGTTCACCTTGGCGGGCAGCTTGTACTGCTTGATCAGCCGTACCAGCTCGTGTGCATCCTCGTCACTGTCGTTCTTGCCCTTGAGCATGACATATTCGAAGGTGATCCGGCGCGCATTGCTGGCGCCGTGATAATCCGAGCACGCCTGCAGCAATTCCTCGATGCCGTATTTCTTGTTGAGCGGCACAATTTCGTCACGGACGTCCTTGGTCACAGCATGGAGGCTGACCGCGAGGTTGACGCCTATTTCCTTGCCGCACTTGTCCATCATGGGAACGACCCCGCTTGTCGATAGCGTGATCCGGCGCTTCGACAGGGCGAGACCTTCCCCATCCATCACCAATTTCAGCGCATCGCGGACATTGTCGAAATTGTAGAGCGGTTCGCCCATGCCCATCATCACGATGTTGGTCAGCAGGCGGCCATCGGCGCGGTATTCGGTTTCGCTCTCTTCGTCGGCGAAATCCATCTTGCCCTTGGGCCATTCGCCCAGCGCATCGCGCGCGAGTAGGACCTGGCCGACGATTTCCCCCGGGGTGAGATTACGCACGAGGC
>CAMYIQ010000138.1 GCA_947258465.1 uncultured Erythrobacter sp. | reverse complement strand
GGTTGCGTCCTCCCTTAACACCTATGCTCGCCGAACCAGCGCCTTTTTCTCCCTTCAGTCCTAGAGCGCCATCCCCGTTCAAGAACCAGGATACGGTGATGTCATCGGCCGCGCGGCGCGAAAGCCCGAATTGCTGCTGGAGTGTCTTCGAGGCGTTGTCGACTTCGCTGAAGGCGCTGCCGATGCTGTCGCTCGTTGACGTACCACTGACGCTCTCGTTCGAGCGCGAGCGGGTGTAGGCATCGCGTAGCTCGCTGAAGCGGCTGACCGCCGAGCTGGTCGATTGCTGGGCAAGGTTCGAGAATGTCTCGCTCTGGCCGCGGCTCTGGCTCGCCATGGTCGCAAGCCGGCTCGAGAAGTCCTGCCCGAGTGTCGGGGTGAACGGGTAGCTCGAGGTCGGCACAGTCGCGAACTCGGCCTGCGGGAAGCCGGTGGTCTGGGTGCCGTTTTCGCCCGTGACGCGAGTCTGCGCGGCGCCGTAGCCAATGTTGGGAGCAAGGCTGGCTTGCGCAAACTGGCGTGAAAACACGTTCGAGTTCTCAAGGCTGGTATTGCCGAGCGAAACATTGCCGGTGCTCGCTTCGCGCGCCGCCTCTTCTGCCGCGTTCTGGCTCGGGTTGAGATAGCTGGTTGCCTGTCCCGATATTGCGAGCGCGCCCCTGGCGACGCCGCCTGCGAGGAACGGAATCGATGCGACGAGATAGCCGGCCAGGATACCGATATCGTTGTTGACGTCGGTCATGCCGGAGAAGGTCGCAAGGCTGAGCCCGCTTGCGCCGCCCGCTGCCGCCACATCGCTCGCGCCCTTGAGCATCAGGATCATGTGCAGGATGACGAACAGCGGCCCCCAGGCTGCCAGATAGAAGAACCCCGTGACATAACCTCTTAGTGCGATCGGTCCGGTCTTGGGCATCAGGAACAGTGGGAAGAGCACCGGAAAAAGCGCGTAGAATACAACAGTCAGGACGACATTGAGGATCGGGACCCACTTCATCGCGTTATGCGCGATCGAGGAATAGGTCCGCTCGGTCTGAATATCGGCACGGGTCTGCGCGAACACATCGACGCTCGATGCGCCGCTTGCTCCGGCGAAGCCATGCATCGCCTGGTTCATGGCGTTGATGGTCAGAACCTGGCGGAAGATGCTGCTTGCATCCTTCGAGACGCCTGTGAGGTACTGGTAAGCGATGGGCAGGTCGGCGATGAGCTTGGCCTTCGCAAGCGCTTCGGTTTGCCGGGGGTAGAGCTGACGCCCGGCGACCTGCGTCATCTCATCGATAAGCCCGGCCCATTGGCCCGAGAGCGCGGTATAGGCCTCGCGGCAGGTCAGTATCGAAGCCGTTACACTGTCATCCACCTCGCGAGTAAGGAACTTCTGCGCACGCGCGGCGCTGCCGGGTGCGATGGTCGCCCAGATGTCGTTGCTCTCTGACAGTTCCTTCATCGAGTAGCGGCCGAGGAGCAGGTCGTAGAACACGCATTGCCGGACATGCTCATCGAAATTGGCGGCAAATTCGGGGTCGGCAATGCGCAGGGACCGCGTCGCTTCGAGCAGACGCGCGCCGTAAATCATGCCGTTCTTCGAATAGTTGAGATCGTCGGGAAGGCCGAAGACGAGCTCTGCGGAACGGGTGAGGTAGTCGCCCGCCTGGCTGGTGAAGCTTGCCATCAGGGCAAGACCGAGCGGGACATTGGCGACTGTCGCCGGAGCGAGGCTCGGATTGACACGGTCGGTGACCTGCACATCCATGCGCGGCACCATCAGGCACATGTAAATGAGTGTCGCGCCGAGGAACCAGTTGAGCCAGGCGCGCCAGTCCTGATTGAACGCGACGACAATGACCGCAAGCGCCATCCCCATGACCAGCGCCACCTGGATCAGGCTCTTGTAGCCACCGGCCCCGGTCCACGAGGCGACGGCGTTCAAGACATTGACGATGTATTCGCCGCCGCCGGTTGTGAAGATCTCGACCATGTAGCGGCCTCAGGGGATAATGGAGCGCGACTGGAGCCCGCGCGACCAGTCGAGCGCTGCGGACATCGAGGGCGACATCGAAGCGGCGAGGGCGTTCTCGATCGTCGCGGTTTTCTCGATGATCTGCATGATCGCCGAGACCTTGGCCTGTCCGGTAGCCTGCCTCTGGACCAGGCCAGAACGCACTTCGGCGACCTGGCCGCGCCAGATCGCAAGCTTGGCTTCATCGGCGGCGATGAAGCTTGCCATCGAACGCCCGGCTTCGGACACGATCCGGTCGAGGATGGCATAGAGCAGGTCGATGCTGGCGATCTCGGCGAGCGTGTCGCGATCGTCGGTCGGCATTCCGCGCCCATAGGCAGCCTGGACGGTAAGGATCTTGTATAAGGGGATAGAGGCCACCTGCAGCAGTTCCTTTTCGGCATTGCCGATCGCGGTGTCGGCCCGGATCGCATCGACCATGTTCCCGATCAGGAGCGCGACCCGCGGGCGGATGGCCTTTGCATTCGATAGGCTCATCTGCTCGAAGGTGGGACTGAGGCAGAGATCGGTCTCGTCGCAGCGGAAAACGCGCACGGTCTGCCCCTGCGTCCCGTCTAGGAGCGCGCTTACGAGCGTCGAGGACGCGTCGCCCGCGAACGGCACGAATTTGCCGGGTTCATCATCCTTGGGTGGCACGTAGATGACCGTGCCAATCAGCGTCATGGCGTACTCGGCGAGTTCGCGGTCGAAGGTGCCGCCAGGATTGAAGAAGGCGCTCTTTTTCAGGACGTGCCAGGTGTAGTTGCGCGGCACGCCGGGATTTATGTCGGCATAGTCGCTACCGGCTCCCTCGTTGGTCGAGGCGCGCTGTCCTCGCGTGCCGCAGCCGTGCTTGGCGGCCGCATAGTCGGTGAAGATGCCTTCGGAATTGCCGATCGCCTCGCAGATCGCCTTGTCGGCGAGATCGCCCTTGGGCCACAGGCCGCCGACCAGCCCCTGCGCCATCTCGCAGGAATTGATCGAGAGATTGTTCATGAGCTGCGCTTTCTGGCTAAATTCCTGCATGATCTTGTTGCACTCGGGACAGACGGTATCGATCGCCAGGCTGAACGCGAAGCCGACCGCGTTGTTGGCAACGGCCTTCAGGAGCGCGACCATCTCGCTCGCGTTGATGAACGAAAAGGACCCGGCAAAGATATCGATGCCCCCGCAGCCCGCCCTTGCGCGCGGCAGCTGGAGATTGGCGATGTTGGTCGTCTTCTGAGGGAAGCGCGTCCAGACATTGCCGAGGCTGTAATAGCCTGCCGACTGGCCTTCGAAGGCGGTCGGGCCGGTGACATTCGCCGCCGCGCCCATGTCGTCCATGAAGCGGTCCATGCTGTCGCCAACGTTCGCGGCGACAGGTGATGCGACCATGCTGGCGGCGGCGAGGGTCAATGCCGCATTGCGGATGCTAGTAATCATGTCCTGCTTCCTTGGAGGTGAGAAGGTAGATGCGGTCCTGGAGCTCGTCGGCCGAGAGCACACCGTAACCGATCGGGATCGGGCGTTTGGTCACGCTGTCCCACAGCACCAGAGCGGGGGTGGCTTTGCCTTCGAGACCAAGCTTGCCGCGCTGGTTCGTCTCGACCCGATAGTCGGGAAAATGCCGGGATGGACCGCCATCGGTGGAGATCGCGCGCACGGTGATCCGCCAGCGGTCGGCGACGCCCTTCACGATCGGGCTCATCACTTCGCACGGTCCGCAGGTCGAACTGAAGAAATAGAAAAGGCCGTAGCGCTGGGAGAGCGTTGCCATGACGTGATCGCGCTCCGCGCTGCGGGCATCCTGCCACCGCTTCTTGGCGACCGCTCCGACGGGGCGTTCAAGCGTGTAGTCGAGGTCCGGGTCCTGCCAGATCGCCCGCTGCCAGACATCGGAGAACAGCGAGGCGCGGTCGAGCTGCGCGCGCTGGAAGCGGATATAGGCCGCTACATTGGCCTCGGTCGGATAGAGGATCGCGCGCGCCTTGAGTTCGCGAAGCTCGGAGGTGATCGCGTCGAGTTCCTGCGTTGCCGCGACCTGCTCGGCTTCAGGCTGTTGTGGCTCTTCAATGGGAGCGGGCTTCACGCAGTAGAACCAGTAGCCGAGCCTGCGCTCTTCGCAGTAGAGCGCGTCTGCCGAGGTGGTCGATCTTGTGTCCCGCCGCTCCTGCGCCTGGGCCAGAGTGGCGGGCAGGGCAGCGATGCCGAGCGTGAGCGCCGTGAGGTGATACAGTTGGGTCATTGGCCGCCTCTTGCGTAATAATCTTCGATCTTCTGCTGGATGAGGATGCTGGTCTCGAGTTCGTCGGGCAGCCGTGCGGCATCTGTGAACTCGGCATAGACCTCGCTGAAATCCATCCGGCTGAGGTCGAGCCGGGCAAACTCGTCGAGAGTGAACCCCTCACATTGTTCTTCTTTGGGCTTGTCCCATGGCTTGGGGAGCTGCTTACGGCCCTGTTCCTGCAGGATCCGCGAGAGCTTGCTCTCGAAACAGCAATAGACCTTCTTCTTCGTCAGGCAGACGCCAAGGAACTTGTCCGAACAATAGGTCCCGACATAAGCGCACAGTCCCTGCGCATCGCGTTCGTGGAGCAGCACCTCCTCGCGGCTGCAGCCGAGTGCGACCAGCAGGCTGATCCCGGGGATGAGCGGGAAGCCCTTGCCCTTGCAGCAGTTGAGCACCCCGAAAACCTTGGAGGAGCAGGTGTTGCGCGTGCCGCGGAACAGCGTCAGTGTCTCAGGATCGAACTGGCCGCGCGCCTCGTCCATGGCGTGCAATGCGACCGCCGCATCCTTGAACTCGTCATTGGCGGTGCGCTCGATCGTCTCGCAGCTGCCATCGATGCAATAGACATCGCCGTCGCAGACATACTGGGTGGAGCTGTCCGTACCGGGCAGGGGACATTCGTAGATGCGCTCCCAGGTCTCGCAGGGCGTCTCGTCGGTGAGGCATTCCTCGCCGATGAACCGGCAGGTGCCCTGGCTTTCGATGTCCGAGCAGTCGGTCGCCGCCTCGCGCGATGTGCAGGTGTAGCTACGCTGCCATTCCCAGCAGGGCCGCGTAACCGAGACACCGTCGATCACCCGTGTCTGCGGATCGGCATCGGTGCAGATCTCTGCGTCGAGCGCGCAATCGCCATTATCGGCAAATCCGGTGCACTGGCTCTCGTCGGAAAAGGTATCGACCGTGCTGTCCGTGGTCACCGCATAGGGCGTGTAGCGCGCATCCGGAGTGTCGCATGTGATTTCGGCGATGGGATCGCCAGGTTCGGTGCAGTATCTGTAGAACTGGTCCTGCCGCCACTGAAGGCAGGGCCCGGGCTGATACCCGGTGATCCGGCACGACCCCCCATCGAATGCCGAGCACCAGGGATATCCATAGACTGTGCTCGTCTCATTGCAGAGATAGTGCCATTGCTGGCGCCGGGTCACGCTGGCAACGAGCGGCACCGCGCACTGACCCACCGACTGGTCGATCCGCGTGCCAGTGTTGCAGGTAGCGGTGTAGGTCCCTGCCGATCCGGACCCGGTCGGCAGCGGCACGCAATTACCCTGGCCACCCGAGATTGCCATGCCGCTGGTGTAGTCGAGCGGGGTCTCGTTGATGGCGAGGCTGCGCGCAATAACGTCCTCGATCTCACTTGGATCGAAGCGCGCGCGATTGGCCACGCTGTCGCGCATCGCCCGATAGCCCTGGTGTCCGGTAGCAGCGGCGGCCGCATTGCTCTCGATCCGCTCGGGAGCGTCGGCGAGCGTTTCCAGGTTTCGCACGGCGTTGCGGTCGTAGTTGGGCAGGTTTGCTGCATTGGGCTGCGATTTGGCAGCTTCTTGCGCTTCGCCGCGCAGGCTTTCGCCAAAGGCCTTGCCATCGGCCCGCGCGTCCTGCTGCTGCGCGGAAAGGGGCGCGGCGACGGCGAGAAGACCGAGCAAGCCCAGACTGAGAGATTTTGCGAGCGTCATGGATGGTCTCCCTCGAGGCGACGAAGGTGGAGACGTGCAAGCTGCGCTCCCGGACCCCCTCCGGAAGCGAAGGTGTCGAGCACTTCGGCCACGCTGATATTACCGGCAATGCGGTCGTGCGGCGGCAAGACGTCTTTGCAGTCGAACCCGTCGCACGGGGCAAAATCGCTCGCGATCATCACGAAGCTCGGGGCAACCTTGATATCGAAGGCGCGGAACAGGCGCGGGTCGATACCGAGTGCGCCGGCATCATCGCTATCGCTCCAGATCGCGGCGGTGCGCTTCTTGAAGCGCGCGCTGTCGCCTTGGGGGAATCCGCGCAGTACGGTGACGCCGCCGGCCCTCGAGACATCGCGAACCAGCGCCTTCAATGAGGGTTCGGGCATTGCCAAGGAGGCAAACGCGATGAACCGGGGCGTTTCGCCCAGCGCTGCGACTTCCGCATCGGCCTGGGCGCGGATCATGCCATCGAGATCGAGCGGCCCGGCATTCGCGGTCGCCTGCGCAGTCTCGGCATAGGCTGCGCGATTGTCGAAAGCTGTTTGCTGCGCGGCGCGCGCGTCTTCTGCGAGGGCATCCGCTTTTGTCCTGATGGATGTGGCGAGCGCCTCAGCGTCGGCGGCATGTTCGGCCGCACGCGCGCGGATCTCAGCGAGGTCAAGGTCGGGCCCGGCATCCTGCGCGGAAGCTGCGGCAAATCCGGCAGCGATCAACAGGCTCAGGCCAACGAGTATGGGGAAGGCGTATCTCATAGCGCGCAGCAATTCCTCTTGCGCCAGACGAGGTATCCCATGTCTTCGCCGATGGCGGGGATCACCTGTCCGGGGGACTGGAAGGTGGTGGAGGCACCGATAGGCGGGCAGGCGTAGCGGCCCTTGGTC
>CAMYIQ010000137.1 GCA_947258465.1 uncultured Erythrobacter sp. | reverse complement strand
TGATCGCGCGCGCGATCACCGTCGCGGCGCGGATCGGCGAGAACCTGATCCATGGTGAGCGGAGCGACAGTCGACTGGTCAGCATCGGTCCCGTCTTTCTGGTCCTGCTCGCCCGGGCCAAGGATGACATCGAGAATTCGGCCCAGAACCTGGCGGGTCTGGTTGCTTTCTTCCTGCTGCTGCGCCGCAACGGGCGCGGCAAGAGTGGCCAGGGCGGCGCTCGCAAGCATGGCGGCAATCGGTCTACGCATGAAATTCTCCCCTGTTTGTACCGGCACGACATTCCGCGTGCGGGTCTGCATGACAATGACGTTGCGGCACCCTATCTGTTCCTCGCAAAGGAGAATGACGGATATGGTACAACGACAGGCGGTCGTCGCGGGTGGGTGTTTCTGGTGCACCGAAGCGGTGATGAAGGACGTGATCGGCGTAAGCACGGTCGAAAGCGGCTATATCGGCGGGGACACCCCAGATCCCACCTATAAGGAGGTCTGCTCCGGCAATACCGGCCATGCCGAAGGTGTGCGCGTGACCTTCGATGACGAGCAGATCACGCTAGCCCAGCTCTACGACGTCTTCATGGGCACGCACGACCCGACCCAGCTCAACCGTCAGGGCAACGATGTCGGCACCCAATACCGCAGCGCGATCTTCCCGCTCGAGGGGCAGGAAGAGGAAGCGAGGGCTGCCATTGCGCGCTGGAACGAGGAGCATCCGGGCCAGGAAGCCGTGACTACGATCGAAAGCGGCGAGTGGTATCCGGCGGAGGATTATCATCAGGAATATTGGGACGGCGAAGGCCAGCGCAATCCCTATTGCCTCGCCGTGATCCCGCCCAAGCTGATGAAGCTGCGCAAGAGCTTCCAGAAATACCTCAAGGACGAGGCCTGATCGTATACCGGTTGGCGGGCGAAACGGCCGCGCTATGCATGTCGGCCCGGATCGGGCTCAGGCCTTCGTCCAACGCGCCACGAAGAAGCCATCGAGCCCGCCCTCTTTCGGGAGCATTCCGGGATCGGTGCGCAGCCAGCCCTCTTCGGTAGGGGCGAGACGGGCGGGCAGTTCGTCCTGCGTGATCTGGGCGAGCGGCAGGGCGATTGCCGTGACCTGCCCTTCCCCCTCCGCCTGTTCCAGGGAGCAGGTGGCGTAGACCAGTGTGCCGCCGGGCTTGAGCCATCCCAGCGCGCGTTGCAGCAGCGCCGACTGGAGCGCCGCCATCTCCTCGACCTGGCGTGCACCGATGCGATGCAGAACATCGGGGTGACGCCGGGCAGTGCCTGTCGCGGTGCACGGGGCATCGAGCAGGATCGCGTCGAACTGGTGCTTCGGTTCCCACTTCAGGGCATCGGCGCGCACGGTGCCGGCTTTCAGGCCCGTGCGCTCGAAATTGGTCTTGAGCAGGTCGAGCCGGCGCTTGGAGATGTCGAGCGCGGTGACGTGCCATCCCTGTGCCGCCAGTTGCAGCGATTTGCCGCCCGGCGCCGCGCACAGATCGAGCACATGCCGCCCCTCACCCTGCCCCAGCAAGCGCGCTGGCAGCGAAGCGGCCAGGTCCTGGACCCACCATGCCCCTTCGGCGAAACCGGGCAGGCTCTCGACATTCTCGCCCCGCGGCAGGCGCAGATGGCCGGGCATCAGACTATCGGCGGAAAGCTGGACCTTCCAGTGTTCGGTTTCGGCCGGATCGCGCAATGTGAGATCGAGCGGCGGCGGCTCCGCGAGACCGGCGGCGATGGCTGGGGCTCGCTCCCCCCAGCGCATGGCAGCCTCTTCGGGCAGGGTCGGCGCATCGGGCAGCGATGCTGCATTTCTCGTCAGCGTCGAAAAAACTCCATGCGCCAGACGGCGGGGGCCGCCAGCCAAGAGGTCAAGCCCGGTCGCCACCACCGCATGCGGCGGGGTGCCCAGCCGCAACCACTGGGCCAGCATCATGCGCAACACCATGCGCGCCTTGGCATCGTGCGGCAGCGGCTTTTTCGTCGCGGAATCGATCAGCGCATCGATATCGACCATCCAGCGCAGCACTTCGCTGGCGATGGCGCGGGCGAGCGCCTTGTCCTCGAACTTGCGCACCTCCCGGGTCGCGCCACTAAAGGCAATGTCGAGCGTCTCGCCGCGGCGCAGGATCGCATCGAGCAGGCGGAGCGCCGCGCGGCGGGCGTGGATACCTTGGGGTTGGGCCATTGGCCGCGCGCCTTACGCGCACTTGCGCAAAGCCGCCAGCGCCATCATCTTGCAGACATGACCGAGCGCGCAACGAAACGGCCCGACGGGTTCGAGAAACCGGCCCATTGGACCAACGATCCCCTGCCCGAACCGAAGAAGAGCGAGGACGAGGAGGAATTGAGCCCAACCCGCTATGGCGACTGGGTGAAGGACGGGATCGCGATCGATTTCTAGAGATGATCCCCGCCGTCGCGGGGACTCATAGCGCCCGCAATTCGATCTTCAGCCCGTCCTTCGGTTTGGGGATCGGCCAAGCCTGCCATTCCGGGTCGCCGCCGACGAGGTCCACACGGTAGCGCGGCAGGAGCTGGGCCATCAAGATTTTCACCTGCATATAGGCGAAGTGGAGGCCCAGACACATATGGGCGCCGCCGCCGAAGGGAACCCAGGCATATTTGTGGCGCGCCTTCACCTTGTCGGGCGTGAAGCGCATCGGATCGAACTTTTCCGGTTCGTCCCAGTAATCCTCGCTGTGATGCGTCCAGTGGATATTGATGCCGACCGGAGTGCCGGCCGGAATCGTGTAACCGCCAAATTCGAAATCGCGCAGCGCCCGGCGCGGCATGGAGGGGACGGGAGGAACGAAACGCAGCGCTTCCTTAAACGCCATTTCGGTTAGCTCGAGTTTACCCAGATCTTCGTAAGCCAGGTCGCGCACGCGGCCATCGGCATCGACGCCCCCGGTCACGCTTTCGACCTCGGCCCGCAACCTGTCCTGCCATTCGGGATGCTTGGCGAGCAACCACAGCAGCGAGGTCGCGCTGGAGGTGATCGTGTCATGCGCGGCCATCATGAGGAAGTTCATATGGTCGACCACCTCGTCGACCGGCATCAGGCTGCCATCCTCGTACTCGGCCGTGGCGAACTGGCTGAACATGTCCTGCCCGCCGCCTTCGGCGCGGCGGCGATGCGTTTCCTTGGTGAAATAGTCGACCAGAAAGGCGCGTCCATCGACGCCCTTTTTCATCTGGGTAAAGGGCAACGGTTTGCGCACCGGGGCGACGCTCGCCTGCACCATGTCGATGAAGGCACGGTTGATCCGGTCTGCCTCGGCGCCCCAGGGGATGCCGATGAAACTGTCCGCCGCGAGATCGAGCGTCAGTTCCTTGATGGCCGGGTAGAACCGCATCCCGCCTCTGGAGCCATTGGCCCCCCATTCCGCCACGCGCTTGGCGATTCCCCGGTTGAGCGCGCCCGAATAATGCCGCATCGGCCCCGGCTTGAATGCAATCGACAGCGCCCGGCGGTCGGCCCGGTGATGATCGAAATCCATCAGCATCAACCCGCGCGGGAACAGCTTGTCGAGAATAGGCCCCCAGCCCTGCTCGGATGAAAACAGCTTGTCCCGGTCGAACAGGACAAGTTCATTGGCATCCGCGCCGATCAACGCGATGTTCCATCCGCCGAACGCCTTGTTCTTGTACACCCTGCCGTATTTCTCGACCATCGACTTGGCCATGCCGTGCGGATCGGCGAGCATTTTGAAAGTGTTGCCGACAAGCGGCCAGCCAGCCTCTCCCGGAATGTGGGCGAGCTCGTCGTCGCCGGGATTGCCTTCGGTCCAGTGTGTTGGCGCAAGGTCGGCGGGTTGGTGCGAGGCAAGCGTGGCCATAGGTAGCTCCTGACAACTTACCGCAGTGTAAGTAATTTCTAGGCGTTAATCCACCCC
>CAMYIQ010000136.1 GCA_947258465.1 uncultured Erythrobacter sp. | reverse complement strand
CTTGCGTATCGGCGCAACCATGAAAAAGGGGCAGCACCGTGCCTGCACGATGCTGCCCGCCGCGTTCTTCGGATTGCGGTTACTTTACGCAGTAGCGGCCCGAGGATTTGAGACCGGAGGGGCACGATCCATCGCGCACCTCTGCATAATCGCCCTTACCACCGACGCAGTAGTTTCCCGAGCTCTTGAAGCCGGTAGGGCACGACCCCAGCCGAACGATCGCAACCTTACCCGAAGACTTGCAGGACGATCCGCTCGCCTTGAAACCCGTGGGACACGAACCGTCCTTGGCAACCTCGGTCGAGGATTGCTGAGCCGAGAGGGGCGCCAGGAAAGCAGGCATTGTCCCGATTGCTAGCGTGATCGAGAGGGCGATAGTTGGAATACGCATGTGAACGGACCTTTCGCTTGTTGAATGCTGAAGCGGCGACGGGTCTACACCTGGAGGGGCGAGATGGTCCGCCGCCGCGCAACGAAGCGCCGCGGATCGTAGATGACGCTTCGAAGATCTCGATGAAGGGGAGAACCCGCCTTATCCCAGCGCAGTGCATTGCTGCGGCGCATATGACGCGTCACCGGGCAATACAGCCCTCCCATCCATCTCGAACCGAGTAGCGCCCGTCGGCGCTGTCTGTGTGAGGATGGCTACCAGGCAGGCAGCGAGGGCTTAATATCCCATATGGGACACTTTCGCCCGATCGCAGCATTCCCGTCTTTTGCGCAAAGGGTGAAGTGGCGGAGCAGGAGGGATTCGAACCCTCGATACGGGGTTACCGTATACACACTTTCCAGGCGTGCGCCTTCGACCACTCGGCCACTGCTCCGCATTCTCGGTTGCGCTACCACTTCGTTACTTCGGCGCGGAACCCGCTTCAGCGAGTCCGACCTCGAGCAGCGCACAACGCGGTAGGCCAACCAAGAACGCGCGCGTCTAGCGGCGACCGGTGGGTTTCGCAAGCCGAAGCGGAACGCAAAGGTTCTCAAAATGCGGATTCGGTGTACAACCGGGCCTAGTGGCGGTGCTGCGCGGATCAGGCATACCCTGCGAACATCGCCTCGAAGCCCCCTCTCGCCCCTACAATGCGCAAGAGGGGGCTTTTGTTTTACTGCGCGCGATGGCACGTCTTACCCCATGACGAAGCCGCTGATTTCGCTCGCCGCGCTGTTTGCGCTCGTATCTCCCGCGCTGGCGCAGGATGCGCCCGCAGCGCCCTCGCCCAACCAGATCGTGGCCGAGGCTCCGGTGGAAGAGTGGCTCGATATCCCGGCGGAAGACCTCCTCGTGATGACATTGGCGCCCGCGCCAAACGGGACCGGACGCACGGTCGTCATCCAACTTATGCCAGAACCCTTCAGCCAGAGCTGGGTCGACAACATTCGCACGCTCGCACGCGCGCAGTGGTACGACGGCATCACCGTCAACCGCGTGCAGGACAATTACGTCGTGCAGTGGGGCGATCCGAATTACGACAACCCGGAAGCCGATGGGGCGGCGAAACCGCTGCCGGAAGGGCTCGCGGAGACGAATGAGAGAGATTATGTCTCCGAGTACCCGCTCGAAACGGGAGGGGATTCGTCCTACTACCCGCTCAGTGCGGTCCTGCGGACGAGCTGGATCAAGGGGCTGGTCGAACAGGGAAGTATCCCTGACAAAGCACAGATTCGGGAGGCGTTGGCACGCCAGAAGGGCGACAGCTACGCACTCGAAACCGCCTATATCGAGGGTTGGCCGGTCGGCATGGAAGCCGAGTTCCAACCAAAGCATCGGGACATCGCCTGGCCCGTACATTGCTATGGCATGGTCGGGGTGGGCCGGAACCTGGCGCCCGATGCAGGCACGGGAGCGGAACTCTACACTGTCATCGGCCACGCGCCGCGCCATCTCGACCGCAACATCGCGCTGGTCGGCCGGATCATCGAAGGGATCGAGCATCTGTCGAGCCTGCCGCGCGGCAAGGGACAGCTCGGCTTTTACGAAGACGAGAGCAAGCGCGTCCCGATCCTGACCGTGCGCATTGCCAGCGACCTGCCCGGGGCCGAGCGGCCCGCCTTCGAATACCTCTCCACCGAAGGCGCAACCTTCGCGCGTTATGCCGAGGCGCGGGCCAATCGCCGCGATCCGTTCTTCAATGTACCCGCGGGCGGTGCCGATATCTGCAACATCCCGGTGCCGGTACGGCGAGTGGCCGATTGAACGAGACGATCGCCTTTAGTGGACCCGTTACCCGGTGGCAGGGCGAAAAGGCGACCTACCACCTCCTGACGATCGATGGCGCGGCCGCCGGGGCGATCACCATGCACGAACGCATCCGCCGGTTGGAACTGGGCGGCAGGCGCGGCTTCGGATCGGTCAAGGTCATGGCCACGATCGGCGATACGCGTTGGAAGACCTCGGTCTTTCCTTCCAAAACGGGAGAGTGGTGGCTTCTGGTGGGCAAGAAGGTGTTGAAGGCAGAAGATCTCGTGGCAGGCGACGAAGCCGTTCTGACACTCGAACTGATCTAGACCTTTTGCATCAATTCTATGCGATTGCCGAAGGGGTCGGCGATATCGCCCCGAATATAGCCATCCAGCTTCTTGCCCGGCTTGAAGCGGATTCCCGCCTTGCCCAGCCGCTCCACCAAAGCGGAAAGATCGCTGACCAGCAGGGCGGGATGCGCACGGCGAGCGGGCAGAAAGCCCTCTTCCACGCCGCAATGGATCGCAATCCCTCCGCCTTCGAACCAGCAACCGCCATTCACCGCCAGATTCGCAGGCTTGGCCACTTCCTCCAACCCCATCAGATCAATCCAGAACCGCCGCGCATGCGGTTCGCCGCCATGCGGCATGGCGAGCTGGACATGATCTATGCCAGTGATCGTGCTCATACGCGCTCCGCCTGGGCCACCGAATCGCTGGCCCGCAATGCGCTCAGGATACGCGTGAGGTGCGGCACGTCCTGCACCTCGAGATCGATTTCGTAAGTGGTGAAGGGATGATCGAGCTGGGTTTGCTCCAGGCTCGTCACATTGACGTGGTTCTGCGCGAAGATGCCTGCCATTTCGGCCAGCGTACCGGGCCGGTCGTAGAGAGTCACGCGCAGCCGCCCGACTGCACCACGCGACCGTTTGCCCCACGACAGATCGAGCCAGTCGCTGTCGATCCCGCTGGCAAGGCGGCTACAGTCAATCGTGTGCACCTCGACTCCCTCGCCCGGTTTGCGCAACCCGACGATCCGATCGCCGGGAACCGGGTGGCAGCATTCGGCGAGCTGGAAACCCACGCCGGGCGTCAAGCCCCGGATCGACAACGCCTTGCCGCTCTTCGCCCAGTCCGGTTCGTTTTCCAGCTCCGCCGTGCAGCCCGGCACCAGCGCTTCCATGACCGAGCGGTCCTCGATCTTGGCCGCGCCGATGGCATAGAAGAGGTCCTCGTCTTCTTCCATGTCGAGCCGTTTGAGAGCCTCACGCAGGGCTTTCTTGCCGATCTTGGCGGGCACGCGCAGAGCGATCTCGTCGAACAGTTTCTTGCCGATCTCGGCCACCTCGGCGCGTTCCTTGAGCCGCACCGCGCGGCGGATCGAGGCACGCGCCTTGCCGGTGACGACGAAGCCCAGCCAGCTCATCTGCGGATCGGCATGATCGCTCTTGATGATCTCGACCACGTCGCCATTGTTGAGCTGCGTGCGCAACGGCATGTGCCGTCCGTTGATCTTGGCGCCAACGGTCTGCGCGCCCAAATCGGTATGGACGGCAAAGGCGAAATCGACCGGGGTCGCCCCCTTGGGCAACTGGAACAGCGCGCCTTTGGGCGTGAAGGCGAAGATGCGATCCTGATAGATCGCCATCCGCGTATGTTCGAGCAGCTCGTCGGGATCATGGCTGGCATCGACGATCTCGATCAGGTCGCGCAGCCAGCCAACCTCTCCATCGGGCCGGTCTTGCTGTTTGTAGGCCCAGTGCGCGGCTAGCCCGAACTCGTTCAGCCGGTGCATCTCGCGCGTGCGGATCTGTACTTCGACCCGCATCGACTTGCCGTAGATCAGCGACGTGTGGAGCGAGCGATAGCCGTTATTCTTCGGGGTAGAGATATAGTCCTTGAACTTGCCGGGCAGGAACTGCCACGTCGTATGCAGCACTCCCAACGCCCGGTAGCAATCGGACACATCCTCGCAGATGACGCGGAAGGCCATGATGTCGGTGACCTGCTCGAAGCTGACATGCCGTTCGGCCATCTTGCGCCAGATCGAATAGGGGTGCTTCTCGCGGCCGGAAACCTCTGTGGTAATCCCGGCCTCGGCCAGCGCATGCTTCATGTCGAGCGCGATGGCGTCGACCTGCCCGCCATCCTCGTTGCGGATCTGGTCGAGCCGCTGGGTGATGGTCTTGAAGGCTTCGGGCTCGATTTGCTCGAACGCGAGCATCTGCATTTCGCGCATATATTCGTACATGCCGATCCGCTCGGCCAGCGGAGCGTAGATATCCATCGTTTCGCGTGCGATGCGCTGGCGCTTCTCCGGCTTTTTGATGAAGTGCAGCGTGCGCATATTGTGCAGCCGGTCGCCCAGCTTGACCAGCAGCACGCGGATATCCTCGCTCATGGCGAGCAGGAACTTGCGCAGGTTTTCCGCCGCACGCTCGTTCTCGGGCATCTGCTCGATCTTGGAAAGCTTGGTCACTCCGTCGACCAGCCGCGCGACGTCCTCGCCGAAATTGGCCTCGATGTCCTCGATCGTCGCCAGCGTATCCTCGACCGTGTCGTGGAGCAGCGCGGTGGCGATCGTCTCCTGATCGAGCTTGAGGTCGGTCATCAGGCCCGCGACCTCGACCGGATGGCTGAAATACGGGTCCCCGCTCGCGCGTGTCTGCGTGCCGTGCTTCTGCACGGTATAAACATAGGCACGATTCAGCATCGCCTCGTCGGCGTCGGGGTCGTATTCCTTGACCCGCTCTACGAGTTCGTACTGGCGCAGCATCCTGTGCTCACGATGTGGGCAAACCCTGCTGCAATGCAACGGGAAATCGAGCGTCAGTCCGTCCTATCGCCCGATTCCGGCATGTTCAGAACGCCGAGCATCGCCATACGCGCTCGGCTGTCCCGCAAGGGCGTGTCGCGGTGGTAACAATCCCAGACCGAATTCAGCACCTGCACGGCGCCGCGCTTTTCGAGCTCTGCGGCAACAGTCGCCCTGCGCTCATCTTCCAGCGCCTTCCCCGCTTCGCCTTCCTCCGCAGGATCGTAGCACAACACGAAACGTGGTTTCTGCGCCTCAGGCCAATGGACGAATGCATCGTCGAGTATCTCGTCCGCGCCCTTGGAAACCTGCGCTTCGTCGGCATCGAAGAATATCACGAATGGACCGGGCTCGAACCGCGGCTCCACCAAAAAGAAACCCGGCGGATGCCCACGCGGCGGCTCTGGCGGCGCATCTTGCGCATGGACTGGAACTGCAGCGAGTATTGCTGCGAGCGGCAAGAACCTAGCAGGTGTCATTCACCGTCTTTCATCACCCGATCCACCCCGCCGCGCGTCACCGCGTGGTAGCTGTCGCGCGTTTCGGCATAGATGCGCTTGGCGATCGGCCGGCCCCACTCGCCTTCGTCCCACAGCGTCTGGAACAGCGGCCGCACGAACTTGGCGCGGCCGACCTGGGCGAGGAATTCCTCGGCCTGCGGCACCGCAGGCTCGTAGCGGTTGGCCAGCGCCAGTTCGAGCCATAGGAACAGGATCTCGTTATTGCCCGTGCCCGACAGACCCAGCGCACGGTCGAGCGCGGCGAGCTGTTCGGCGCTGCGCTGTTTGGGAATGTTGTCGAGGAAGCGCTGGCGTTCGGCGCTGCTCCATTGCGCATAGCCCGCCGGGATCGTGCCGCCTTCGCCATAGGCCGACACAGCGGCGTCGACTGCGGCGAAGGCCGCCGGATCGGGCTTGGCCACATTCGCCGGCAGGCCCGGCTCGAAGATCCATTCGCGCAGCATCAATGCCTCGGCTTCGGCCTCGCCCTGCACGAGATTGACCATCATATCCTTGTGGAACATCTCGCTGGTCGCGGGCTGGAAGGCGTGGTTGTCGAACCACTGGCGCAGCCAGGCGTCGAAGCGTGTTCGCCCGACGATACGTTCGACCGTGCGCAGGAAGAAAGCGCCCTTGTCATAGGCGATCGCGCTGCCCAGTTCGTAACCGCCATCGGTGCTCAGCGCGGTACCGGGTGCGTCTTCACCCACTTCGCCCAGCGTTTCCAGGATGTTGGCATACATCAGCGCGGCCTCCTGCTCGGCGCGCTTCGGGCCATAAACCGCCTCGACAATGCGGTTCTCGAAATAGGTGGTCACGCCTTCATTGAGCCAGCTATCGCCCCAAACGGCATTGGTGACGAGGTTGCCCGACCAGCTATGTGCCAGTTCGTGCGCCACGAGACCGTTGTTCGACCGATCGCCCGCGATGAAGGTCGGGGTAAGGAAGGTCATCACCGGATTTTCCATGCCCCCATAAGGGAAGGCAGGCGGGAGCACGATCATGTCATAGCGGCCCCAGCGATACGCGCCGTAGAGCTTTTCGGCCGCAACCACCATCTCCTCGGTATCGTTCACTTCGCGCCAGGCGCGATCGAGCGTGGCGGGTTCGGCCCATACGCCGGTACGCGGGCCGATCGCCCGGAAATCGATGTCGCCCGCCGCGATTGCGATGAGATAGGGCGGCACCGGCTTGTCCATCACGAAGGTGAAGGCACGGCGTCCCCGCCCGTTCTCATCTGGGCCAAGATCCTCGGGCTCGCCCTGGCGAACGCCGCTCATCACCACGTCGAGCGGCTTGGGCGCGGTGATCCGCGCTTCCCAGGTCTGACGAATGCCGGGGCTGTCCTGCGTCGGAATCCACGTGCGGTTGAGGATTGCCTGGCCCTGGCTGAACAGGAAGGGATGCACGCCGCCCGCGGTCTGTTCGGGGCTGAGCCATTGCAGCGCGCCGGCATTGGCGGGCGCGCGGTATTCGATCCGCAGCGTGGTTGCGCCATCGAGCTTGATGGTCAGCGGCGCGCCCTTGCCGCCTTCCTCGACCATCTCGCCGACCTCATAGGCG
>CAMYIQ010000135.1 GCA_947258465.1 uncultured Erythrobacter sp. | reverse complement strand
GCGCGGCGGCGGAAAGAGTGAGGACGGTCTTGTTCATTGCAATTCTCCAAAGGTCTGGAGAGCTGCGACGGACCAGGGGTCTGAGGGGGAGGGACTTGAGAAGCCCGCCGCAGCTCGTGTCCCTGTATCTAGGGCCGCAATGTCGCAGTTCTATCCCGAACCTGAGCTGAATTGTAACGCTTTGCATCATTCAGCCCGGTTCGTTCAGCGCCGCGAAAGGCGTGCGACGGCTCAGGCCTTGTCCATCACGCCTTGTCCATCAAGAAGGCGTTGAGCTTGTTGCCGTCGGGGTCGCGGAAATAGGCGGCGTAAAACACCATGCCGTTTTCGTCCGGCTCCCCACGCGGCCCCGGTTCGCCTTCATCGCTGCCGCCATTGGCGAGCGCGATGTCGTAAAGCCGCTTGACCTGGTCGCGGTCCTTGGCCTGCAGCGCGACCATGGTGCCATTACCGACGCTGGCTTCCTTCCCGTCGAACGGCTTGGTCGCTGCGATCCCGGCGCCGCCGTCCGCTTGGCCCCAAGCGATGAAGGTGTCGAACTCCATCATTCGCCCAACGCCCATTTCGGCGGCGATGGGATCGTAGAACTTGGCGGCGCGCTCGAGGTCGTTGGTGCCGAAGGTGACGTATCCGATCATGGCAATGCTCCTTGCTGTAGCGATTCGCGACCGCTTGCAAGGAACATTACGGGAACGAGTGCAGTCCTACAAGGGTGCGCATTCGGCCTTCAGCCATGCGAGATCCTCGCCCTCGAGCTGAGGAGAGAGGATGGCGAAGGTCTTGGCGTGATAGTCGTTCCACCAGCCGATCTCGGCGGGAGTGAGCAGGCCCTTGTCGACCAGTCGGCGGTCGAGCGGCACGAAGGTCAGCGTTTCGAAGCCGAGATATTTTCCTTCGCTTGCGATCCCGGCGGGCACTACCAGCACGAGATTCTCGATCCGGATGCCATAGGCGCCCGCCTTATAATAGCCAGGCTCGTTCGACAGGATCATGCCTTCGCGCAAGGGCGTTTCGGTGCCGGGGAAGGCGCCGCCGGGTTTGGAAATGCGCTGCGGACCTTCGTGGACCGAGAGGTAGCTGCCGACGCCGTGCCCGGTGCCGTGGCCGTAATCGACCCCGCCATTCCAAAGATGCATCCGCGCGAGCGCATCGAGCGCGCCACCGCTGGTGCGATCGGGGAATTTCTGCATGTCGAGCTGGATGTGGCCCTTAAGGACGCGGGTGTTGCGCTCGATCATTTCCGCCGTCGGCTCGCCCGGGCCGACCCACACGGTGCGGGTGATGTCGGTGGTGCCGTCGAGATACTGGCCGCCCGAATCGCACAGGTAGATCGAGGAAGGCGGGATCGCGATATTGCTGTCCTCGTCCACCTTGTAATGCGGGAGCGCGGCATGCGGGCCGGCGGCGCTGATCGTGTCGAAGCTGGCATCCTTCAGCACGCCCCCCGCCTCGCGGAATTCGCGCAGCTTGGCCGCCGCAGTCAGCTCGTCTATTTCGCCCGAGGGCGCATGGATCGAGATCCAGCGCAGAAAACGCGACACTGCCGCCCCGTCGCGCGCCTGCGCGTCGCGGTGGCCCTGCTGTTCGGCGGGATTCTTGATCGCCTTGGGCAAGACTGTGGGATCGTCGGCGCGGACCACGGTTGCGCCGCCTGCCTGCAGCGCGTGGAAGATGCCGGCCACCGCATGGCGTGGATCGGCCGCGACGGTCTTGCCCTCGAGGCCTGCCAGCGCAGGCTCGAAATCCGCCCGGTCGCGAACGGTCACGGCATTGCCAAGATGTTTGGTCAGCTCGGGCGTCACCTTCTCGGGCGCGATGAACAGCTCGGCAGTGCCATCGGCATGCGCGAGGACATAGGACAGCGCCACCGGCGTATTGTCGACGTCCTTCCCGCGCATGTTGAGCAGCCAAGCGACCGAGTCGAGCGCGCTGATGACCGTCGAGTCGTAGCCCTCGCCCTTGAGCCAGTCGGCAACCTCGGCGCGCTTGTCCGCGCTCGAACGGCCCGCGTGTTCGTCATCATGCGGCACCGCTGGCACGAGCGAGGCCTCTGGCCGGTCGTCCCAGATCGCATCGATCGGATTGCCCTCGACGGGAACCAGCTCGATGCTCTTTTTTGCGAACAGCTTGTGCGCCTCCTCGGCCCAGCCGATCCCGTGGAGCCAGGCATCGTAGCCGATCCTGGCACCCTCGGGTGCGTGCTCGGCGATCCACTTGGCGGGTGAAGTGGCGGGCACGTCTTCGTAATCGTAGAGCGAGCCGTCGACCTGTTCGCGCACCTGCACGGTGTAGCGGCCATCGGTGAACATCGCGGCCTTGTCCTTGAGCACTGCGGCGCTGCCCGCGCTGCCGCCGAAACCGGTCAGCCAGTGCAGCCGCTGCGCGTAGGCGCCGACATATTCGCTCATATGCTCGTCGGAGATCGGGATCACGAAACCGTCGAGTCCGCGCTTGGCGAGTTCGCGGCGCAATCCGTCGAGACGGGCTTCATAGGTTTGCATCAGCATGGGAGGGATCCTTTCATCGAGGCCAGTCGCAGCTTGCGCGACTGGACGCTTGCCGGCCACGGCGTGGCCGCATAATCACACCCCCGTCATAGTCATCCGCGGCGCCGCTTTCCAGCTTTGCGCCGCGCCGGGAGGACCGATCATGCCTTTCACCCGATACGCCGCGTGCCTATCTGCCGCAGCACTGGCGCTTGGCGCGCCGCTCCACGCCCAGACTTCCGAAGGGACCCAAGTGACACAGCCGACTTCGCCGCCGACTGCCGAAAAACGCGACCACAGCTATTCGCATCACGGAATCACCATTGCCGATCCCTATCACTGGCTGAAAGACCAGTCCTATCCCACGGTCGACGACGAGGACGTGCTCGATCATCTAAAGGCGGAAAACGCCTGGTTCGAAGCGCGCATGGAACCGCACCAGCCGCTGGTCGAGGAATTGTTCGAAGAGATGAAGGCGCGGATCAAGGAGGACGATTCCACCGTGCCGCAGCGCCGCGGCGACTATCTCTACTGGTCCGAATTCGAAGAGGGTGCGGAATACCGAAAATACTATCGCAAGCCGCTGGCCGGCGGCGATCCGGTGCTGATCCTCGACGAGAACGAGCTGGCGAAGGACGTCGAATATTTCCGCCTCGGCGCGTTCTCGGTGTCGCAGAACGGGCGCTATCTCGCTTATTCGGCCGATACCAACGGGTCCGAGCGCTTCACCGCGCGGATCAAGGATTTGCACACCGGCGAATTGCTTCCCGACGAAATCCCCGGCACGCTTTCGGGGCTGGTCTGGGTCAAGAACGACACCGCGCTGGTCTATGGCACCGCCGACGACAATTGGCGCGTCCACGATGCCACCATGCATGTGCTGGGCACGCCGGTCAGCGAGGATGTCGAGCTTTATCGCGAGACGCAGGACGAGGGCTTTCGCGTCGGCAGCGGCCTGTCCGCGCAGGAAGACTGGCTGATCATCTCAACCGGCGACAATGAGACGAGCGAGGTCCGCCTGGTCCCGGCAGACAATCCGACCGCCGAACCGATCCTGGTGAAAGCGCGTAAAAAGGGCGTCGACTACGACGTCGATGTGCGCGACGGCACGCTGTGGGTCCACACCAATGACGACCACGTCAATTTCCGGCTGGCGACCGCCGCGCTCGAGACGCCGGGCGAATGGACCACACTGATTGCGGGCTCGGACGAATTTTACCTGACCGATTTCGACCTGTTCAAGAACTTCTACGTCACAGAAGGGCGGCTGCGCGGGCTCGACCAGATCCAGCTGCGCTCCTATGCCGACCCCGCTCTGGTCAAGCCGGTCGCCTTTGCCGAGGCGAGCTTCAGCGCCGGGCTCGATAACAATCCCGAATACGATCAGGACAAGCTGCGGATCGCCTATGAGAGCATGGTCACGCCGGATTCGGTCTATGATTACGATGTCGCGACGGGCGAGCTCGAACTGCTCAAACAGCAGGAAATCCCGAGCGGCTACGACGCAGACCTCTATGCGACCGAACGGGTCGAGATCGCGGCGCGCGACGGGACTATGATCCCGGTTAGCGTGGTCATGCGCAAGGACCGGCCGCAGACCGGGCCGCTGCATCTCTATGCCTATGGCGCTTATGGCTATGCCGTGCCGCCGGGCTTTTCGACCACGCGCCTCAGCCTGATCGATCGCGGTTTCGCCTATGCCATCGCGCATATCCGCGGCGGCGACGATCTGGGCCGTAAGTGGTACCTGCAGGGCAAGCTCAACGAGCGGACCAACACCTTCAACGATTTCGTCGATGTGGCGAAGGGTCTGGTGGCCAAGGGGTATACCGAGAAGGGCAAGATCAGCATTTCGGGCGGGTCTGCCGGGGGCGAGCTGATGGGCGTCGTCGCCAATACCGATCCCGATCTGTGGGGCGCGGTGGTGGCGCATGTCCCATTCGTCGATGTGCTCAGCACCATGCTCGATGCGGAATTGCCGCTGACGCCGGGTGAATGGCCCGAATGGGGCAATCCGATCGAAAGCAAGCAGGCCTTCGCCTATATTCTCAGCTACAGCCCCTACGATCAGGTGGTGGCGCAGGATTATCCGCCGATGCTGGTGACCGCTGGCCTCAACGATCCGCGCGTCACCTATTGGGAACCCGCCAAATGGGTCGCCAAGCTGCGCGAGCTGAAGACCGACGATAACGAGCTGCTTCTGAAAACCAATATGGGCGCCGGGCACGGCGGCAAGTCGGGTCGCTTCCAATCGATCCGCGAGACTGCCGAGGAGGTCGCTTTCATCTTGTGGCAGTTGGACATGACCGAGTGACGGCCAGGTTCGAAAAGACCTTCACCGCCGGGGCCGAGCACATCGACGAGCTCGGCCACGTCAACAATGCGGTATGGGTGCAGTGGATCCAGGACATGGCCACCGCGCATTGGGACACAGTGGCGCGGCCCCAGGATCGCGCGGCGTTCTTCTGGGTCGTGACGCGTCACGAGATCGACTATCGCGGCAATATCGATAGCGGCGAAAGCGTTGCCGGCGAAACCTGGATCGAAGGGCCTGCGCGGGGCGCGACCTCGCTGCGCCGCGTCGATTTTCGCAACGCGGCGGGCAAGGTCATCGTCAGCGCGGCAACCACCTGGGCAATGCTCGACCGGGCGACGAGCCGACTTGTTCGCGTCCGGCCCGAAGTGCTTGCCGGGTTCCTATCGGGATGATCGATTCGAGGACTCCCGGCCTGTAAGACCAGTCCTCAGGCGGTGACGGCGGTCGGGCGTTCCGGAACGAACAATGAGAGTCGTTCCATCACTACTCGGTCACGGCCAGCGCATTTCGCATCGTACAGCAGCTTGTCGGCGCGCGAATAGAGACTGGAGAAGTCGACTTCCGAGTCGTTCGCGAGAGCCGAGAAATCGACCAGCCCCATGCTGGCCGTTACGGGATTGTCGAGCTCTTCCATCTCGGACAGGAGATGTGTGGTGATTGCGCGACGGCGCTCCTCCGCATTGCTTCCGGCATCAGCGCCACGCAGAAGCAGCATAAATTCTTCCCCGCCGATGCGAAATGCCGCAATATCCTTCTCGTTCTCGCTTTCGCCCAACACCGACGCAACGCGTTGCAGGACTTGGTCCCCGACCGGGTGACCATGCATGTCGTTGATCGACTTGAAGAAATCGATGTCGATAAGGGCCATCGTATTGAACCCATCGGCAACCATGGTTTCGAACCGTGCCGAAAGCGCACGCCTGTTCGCCATGCCAGTCAACTGGTCGCGCTCGCTCAATGCCTCAAGCATCTTGGCCTCGTTCACGGCATGATCGCGCTGGCGCCGGATGATCATGAAGCGATCGGCCACTGCCACTGTGGTGGCGACGACCTCGATCAGCAGCAAAGAGCTGTGAAGCACCACATTCTCGACGAGCACCATAGAGTCGAAAACAAGGAGCGAGAATATCTGCAGGGGCAGGAAGGAGGCAAAAGGAGCGAGACCTAAGACGAGGTATTTCGCAGCATTGCTGCCTCGTCGCCACGCGACCGCCAGAACGTAGAAATAGGATCCGAAACCGATCAGGGCGAACAAAAGATAGATGATCTCGAACAAGAAAGTGCTTTGCTCAAATAGCTCGAGAGCGCTCAATCCGACATTAATCGCGGCCAGAGCGAGAGCGATACGCAGAATTATGCGATGCTTCGGATCGATATATTCCGGCTTCACGAAACTGTTTGCGAACATGATGATCGTCAGCAGCATGAAATCGATGCTGAGATAGTCGATCATCAGCTCAGTCTGTAGCGGGACGAGGCCGGTGAGTGCTGTCAAGCCGGAGGAAGTCGCACTCTGCGCCACAGCGGTGAGGCAGAACAGGGCATGGTAGAGCGGGAAAGGCTGGCGCAGGACGCGATAGTAGATGAGATCGAATATGATCGGCGCGAACAGTATCGCGCAGATCATCGCGGCGAATATATGTACCCAGCCCGCCACCAATACGACCGATGGTCGATCGTTCAACGAGGCTTCGACAAAGGCGTAAGGATAATCGCTACCATCGACCGTCACCACAACGGCTTCGAGCGGCGCGGAAGAATCAGGCAATTGGGCGATCGAGCGCGAGCTGGATATGCCGAGCTGCAAGTCCCTTTGAGCCAGGCTTTGCGATACCGCACTGCCATCACGCCCGATGGCGGAGATTGAAAGGGTCTCGAACGCGTTTCGCTCGAATTCGAAGTAGCGGGGGGTTGCTTGTGCGGAAGGACGATCGGTCAAGTCCAGGCGGATGATATGGCGTTCGGCATCAAGATCCATATCGCCATCGCTACAGTCCCAACCTCCGGGATCGCCGACCAGATCGGCATAGGATACCGTTTTCGGCCCGGAAATGTGGCAGATCGATCCCCGCGCAAAACCGGATTGCGCCACCACCACGCTAGGCAGACCAACCGTTACCGCGAAGAATGCGGCTAAGAAGAGCTGCCGGGCCTGCAGCCAGACGACGCGAGGAATGCGTTTCACGCACCCACGCTAAAGCCAAAGCGTTAACGCCGACTTATTTCATCGTAACCATGAATTACCGGGTGAGCTCCGCCACCGGACGGTAATCGTAACCGAGTTCGCTCGCGACCGCTTCATAGGTCACTTCGCCCTGGTGGACGTTGAGGCCTTCGGCAAGGTGCGGATCGGCGGCTAGCGCGTCCTTCCAGCCCATCCGCGCGATACGCAGCGCATGCGGCAGGGTGACGTTGTTCAGCGCATAGGTGCTGGTACGCGCCACCGCGCCCGGCATGTTCGCGACGCAATAATGGACGATGTCGTCGACCACATAGGTCGGGTCGGCATGGGTGGTGGGTTTCGACGTTTCGAAACAGCCACCCTGATCGATCGCGACATCGACCAGCACTGCGCCCTTCTGCATGTCCTTGAGCATGGCGCGCGTTACCAGCTTGGGCGCCGCCGCACCGGGAATCAGCACTGCGCCGATGACGAGATCCGCGTTGCACACGGCGTCATGGAGATTGGCGGCGTTGGAAAAGCGCGTGCTTGCGCGCGCTTCGAAATGGGTGCCGACCTTTTCGAGCACTTCGGGATCGCGATCGAGAATGGTGACATCCGCACCGAGGCCCACTGCCATCTGCGCGGCATTGAAGCCGACCACGCCGCCGCCGATCACCACGACCTTGCCCGGCATAACGCCCGGCACGCCGCCCAGCAGCACGCCGCGCCCGCCATGCGCCTTCTCGAG
>CAMYIQ010000134.1 GCA_947258465.1 uncultured Erythrobacter sp. | reverse complement strand
TCGATGCGCGTGGCAAGGATCATTTCCTTCAACTTGCGGGTAACCGAATATTCGTCGCCCAGCAGCAGGTTCTTGGCGACCTGCTGGGTAATGGTCGAGCCACCGACCGCGCGTTCGCCCGATCCGAATTTGGTGGCGTAATCGATCACCGCATTGGCAGTGCCGGTTATGTCGACGCCGCCATGGCTGAAGAAGGTCTTGTCCTCGGCCGATAGATAGGCCTCGATAAGGCGCTGCGGGAAATCCACATATTGCAACTGCACCCGGCGTTCGCGGGCATAGGTATGGACGATCTCGCCATCGATGCCGCGTACCACGGTGGGTAGCGGCGTTTCGTATTCGAGCAGCGATTCGGCATCGGGCAGGTTGCGACCGAGCGTCGCCCAGGCCAGCACAAGCGTGACCACCGCGAAGCCCCCGATATAGCTCGCGGCGCGCAGCTTGCGATTATGCGCCCAATTATCGATGAACCAACCCACCAGACGCTTCGGATCGCGGCTGATGCGGTAACGGTAATAGGTCAGAGAGGGTTCGTCGGACATGATCTTGGAGGAGCCTCTAGCACGCCGTTTCCGCAAATCGCCAGAACGAACAGTATTCTGGCGTCAGCTTTCTTCCTGTCGCGCGAAATAGACGCGGATCGCGCGCGCCATCACCTTGGCGAAACGCGCCCGGCCTTCGGGGGATGCAAGCCGCTGGGCATCGGCCTCGTTGGTTATGAAACCGCTCTCGAACAGAACCGAGGGCACGTCGGGCGCGCGCAGTACCTTGAGCGCTGCGGAGTGGCGCGATTTGGGATGGAAGCGGATCGCGCCCTCCCCCTCGCGGCGGATCAACCGGGCGAACTCGTCCGACTGTTCCTGTGTGCGCCGCTGCGACAGCTCCACGAGGATGGTGCTCACGATATCGCTCTGTCCCCCCAGGTCGATACCGTTGAGCCGGTCGGATGCATTCTCGCGCGCGGCAAACCGCGCCGCCGCTTCGCTCGATGCCGCATTGGACAGGGTATAAATGCTTGCTCCGGTTACTTCGGCTGCATCGCCCGCGCTGTCGGCATGGATGGACAGAAACAGATCCGCGTCGAGGCGGCGCGCGATATCGATCCTTTCGGCATGAACGAGATAGCGATCGTCGTCGCGGGTCAGCGCCACGCGAACGGTGCCTTCCCGCTCAAGCTCGTCGCGCAAGGCCCGGGCGAGGCCGAGCACCACCGTCTTTTCACGATAGCCCTGTCCCGATGCGCCGGGATCGTGCCCCCCATGCCCGGGGTCGATGACAACCAGGGGCAGACCTTCCTGGCCCGCAATTTCCGGGAGGGCCGCGGGAGCATCCGCCTTCGGGAGCTCGACACGCAGCACGTATTCCCGGCCGATTGCGGGCACGGGAATCCGCTGGGCCGTGGCAACCAGCGCTGCACACACAGCCACTGGCAACAGCAGCAGCAACAGGATTTGCGCCCGGATCGACATTGCCCGCATGGTTATGGCCTTGTTATCCAATCACGCAATATGGTTGCCGTGCGAAACCCACGGTGCTAGCGACATCGTACCGGTTTTCCGATGCCTCCGATCGGCGCGAATGTTCCGCGACGAAGAGGGTCACCGCGAAAAACCGTTCTTTTTCAGGTCATAGCGGCAAGAGCCGCCACGACCCAAGACAATACAGGTTGATGCCGGACATGGCCCGTTTTTCCCCGACGACAGCAGCACAGGCTCCCGCCTATGCCGCCGTGTCGGGCCGGACAGCGCCCAACATGCGCAGGGCTACTCCCGCAGTCACGAATACCCGGCCTTTCGCACAGAGCGAACACGGCCGGTTAGCAAACACCGCGATGCCCAGACAGGGCCGCGGAATTTCCAACATGATGCGCCGCGCAGACGCAGGGTTCGCCCTGCCCCGACGCGGCTGGAGAAATATCAATGGCAACGCGCATGCTTATCGATGCGCGCCACCAGGAAGAAACCCGGGTGGCGGTACTCAAAGGCAATCGGATTGAAGAGTTCGATTTCGAATCTGCCGATCACAAGCAGATAAAAGGCAATATCTATCTGGCGAAAGTCACGCGGGTCGAACCCTCGCTGCAAGCCGCTTTCGTCGATTTCGGCGGTAATCGCCACGGTTTCCTCGCCTTCAGCGAAATCCACCCCGACTATTATCAGATTCCCAAGGAAGATCGCGAAGCCTTGCTGGCTGCGGAGGCCGAGGCTGCCGAGGAAGAGCAGCGCCTGCGCGACGAGGAAGAGCAGCGCGGCGAAATGCCGGGCGAAGAATACGACGCCGATGACGAAAGCTCCGAAGCGCTGGCCGAAGATCTGGCTGAAGACGGGCTGGAGGAAGTCGACACCTCCGATAAGGACGACGTCGCTACCATCGAAGAAGGTCATCTCGACCGCGAGGACGACGACGACGATTCGGACGATGAAGATTCGGATGAAGACGACGGCGTCGACGAAGACGATGGTCGGTCCAAAGGGCGTGGCCGGGGTCGTCGCGGACGCAATCGCCGGCAGGGCAAGGGTCGCGCGCGAGCCAAGGAAGTGGACGAAGCGCGCGCCAAGCGCATGGCGCTGCGTCGCCGCTACAAGATCCAGGATGTCATCCAGCGCCGCCAGGTCCTGCTCGTGCAGGTCGTCAAGGAAGAGCGCGGGAACAAGGGCGCCGCGCTGACGACCTATCTCAGCCTTGCGGGCCGCTATACGGTCCTGATGCCGAACAGCAGCCATGGCGGCGGCATTTCGCGCAAGATTTCGAGCGCTTCGGACCGCAAACGGCTCAAGCAGGTCGTCTCCGCCCTCAGCCTTCCGCGCACCATGGGCTTGATCGTGCGCACCGCCGGCCTCAGCCGCACCAAGACCGAAATCAAGCGCGACTTCGATTATCTCGCCCGGCTGTGGGACGAAATTCGCGAACGGACCCTCTCATCCTCCGCACCCGCCTTGATCCACTCGGACAGCGACCTGATCAAGCGGGCCATTCGCGACATCTACAATCGCGAGATCGAGGAAGTCATCGTCGAGGGCGAGGATGGCTATAAATCGGCCAAGCAGTTCATGAAGCTGCTGATGCCGAGCCACGCCCGGCGCGTGAAACAGTATTCGGACCCCGTGCCGCTGTTCCAGCGCTACGGTGCGGAAGATCAGCTCAAGGCGATGTACGATCCGGTGGTTCAGCTCAAATCGGGCGGCTATCTGGTCATCAATCCGACCGAAGCGCTGGTGTCGATCGATATCAACTCGGGCCGCTCCACCAAGGAGCACAATATCGAGCAGACCGCGCTGCACACCAATCTCGAAGCCGCGCGCGAAATCGCCCGCCAACTGCGCCTGCGCGACATGGCCGGCCTCATCGTCATCGACTTCATCGATCAGGAGCATCACTCCAACACCCGCAAGGTCGAGAAGGCGATGAAGGAAGCGCTCAAGCACGATCGCGCGCGCATTCAGGTCGGCCGCATCTCGAGCTTCGGCCTGATGGAAATGAGCCGTCAGCGCCTGCGCACCGGCGTACTCGAAGCGACCACTCGCGACTGCCCGCATTGCGACGGCACCGGCCTCGTGCGCACCGCGTCAAGCGCGGGTCTTTCGGCGCTGCGCCTGATCGAGGACGAAGCGGCCAAGGGCAAGGGTTCGACTATCCGCCTCGCCGCTAGCACCGAAGCGGCGGTTTACCTCCTCAACGAGAAACGCGCCGATCTGATGGAGATCGAACAACGCTATCGCGTCACTGTCGAGGTCGTCCCCGAAGGCGAGGACGAAGGCGCGAAGATGACCGTTTCGAGCCATGGCCCCAAGCCGAAGGATGCGCCCAGGTTCGAACCCATCGTCGATGAAGAGGACGAGGACGATGTCTTCGACGAAACCGACGAGGATGACGGCGACGACGACCGTCCGCGCAAGAAGCGTCGGCGCCGTCGCGGTGGCCGGGGTCGCAACAAGAGCCGCCAGCGGGACGATGAAGGCGATCAGGACGATGCCGACGATCTCGCCGACGACATGGAAGGCGACGATGGCGATGATGAGGAAAGCGGCGACGACAAGCCCAAGAAGCGCCGTCGCCGTGGGGGCCGCCGCAGGGGTGGACGCGGACGGGGCAAAAGCTCGGACGAAATAACATCGCAGGACACCGAGAAGCTCGAAGAGGTTTCCGAAGCGGTCGTCGAGGATATGGCGGTGGTTGCCGGTCCGGAAGATTCGCCGGAAACTGCGGAAGCCGCAGCCGAGGAAGACGCGGCAGAGGAGAAGCCCAAGCCCAAGAAGCGCGCACCGCGCAAGAAAAAGGCGGATACTGCGTCCAAGGCCAAAGCTGACGAGGCCGCCAGCGCCGAGGGCGAAGAAACCGAGAAGCCGAAACCGAAAAAGCGCGCACCGCGCAAAAAGAAGGTTGAGGCAGAACCGGAAAGCGTAACGGAAGCTACGGACGAGGCAAAGGGCGAGGACGAAGCCAAGCCTGCGCCGAAGAAGCGTGCACCGCGCAAGAAGAAGCCCGTAGCCGAAGCTCCGGCGGAAAAGTCAGCCGAACCGGCGCCGGAACCGACACCTGCGCCCGAACCGGCGCCCCAGCCGGACGCGGCAATGGCGGAGCCGGTGGCCGAGGAAAGCCCCGAACCGAGCAAACCTGCCAAACCCAAGCGCGGGTGGTGGCAGCGTACCTTCGGCGACGAATAGGTCGGTCTGAGGGTTGGCGGACGTGGTGTCCGCCAACCCTCACGCCTTACGTGCCGCGCCCCATTCCATCCAGCCCATGATCTTGGGGGCTTTTTTGAGATAGGCCTGGCCCAGCGGCTCCACCGCGAATCCCGCACCGCGCAGCGACGCGCCGATCGGCCTGCTGAGGTGGCATCCCCCGGCCAGTGGGCTCCACACCGGCTCTATGCGTTCCTGCCACCGCGCCACGGCGGCATCGGGGGCTCGCCCGTGCTCGAGGAACAGCAATTGCCCGCTCGGTGCGAGAATTCGGCGAATTTCCGAGAGCACACGCGCGGGATCGTCGACCGAACATAGCGTATAGGTACAGACAACCGTGTCGAACGACCCATCGGCGAACGGGATATCTTCGCCCACCCCGTGGCGAATGTCGGTTTCCCAGCCCTTCGCCAGAGCCCTTGCGCGCGCACCGTCAAGCAGCTTCGCATGCGGATCGATCCCAGCGAAGCTGGTCACCTTGTCGCTGTCGTAAAGCGCCTGGTTGAACCCGCCGCCACAGCCGATTTCGAAGACCCTTCCCCGGGCCAGCGGAATCACTTCACGGCGGCGTTTCTCGATCCCCTCCTGCCCGCAAGCGGCCGTCACGAGGCGGGGCATCACGTGGCGATCGTACCATCTTCTCAAGCCCACCGAGCAAGTCCCTCCGATTGCGCGACAATCCGACGCTATCGACATTTGCGCGCACGGCAAGCGCTAACTTGTCCGCTACAAAGTTCTGGTGGAGCCGGGACCGTGCGACTAAAGGCGCGCCAAAACCACTACCAACGGATCTACATGAACACTCGCATCGAACCTTTGCGCATTCCCGAAGAAGCCAAGCAGCGCATCCGCACGCTGTTCATGGCCAAGCACGCCCTGTTCGGCGGCGGGATGCACCCCGAAGACGGCAATCACGCAATCTACCACCACGAAGTACGCACGACGCTGGAAGATCTGGGCCTCAATCTCCAGTTCGCCAACCAGTATGAAGTGCTCTTCGAAAAACCGGACGTCGATTTCGTTTTTCCGCTGCTCAATCGCGGCGGCTTCGTAAACAGCGAGATGCTGATACCGATCCTGTGCAACAGACACGCCATCCCCTATCTGGGCGCCATGCCCTTTCTGCGTGGTATGGGGGACGATAAATCGGTCTCCAAACTGGTCTGCGACCATGCCGGTGTACCCACTGCCCCGTGGTTCTGCTATCGCCGTGGTGCACCCGTTCTCGAACAGACCCTTCCGGCCAAGGATGCAGGAAGATGGGTCGTCAAGCCCAATGCGTCTTCGGCGAGCTGGGGGATTACCGACGCCCACGACTGGACCGAAGTCGCCAATGCGGTGTGGCACATCCACACCGAAGGGCATGACGCCATCGTAGAGCCCTATCTCGACGGCTATGACGTCCAGTGCGCCTTCATCACCATCGACGACGAACCGATCGCCCTGCCCATGCTGTGGTACCAGCGCGACGATACGCAGCGTCTATGGACCTATTACGAGAAGCGCGACCTCGTGCAAAACGCCGAGAAAGCCGCTCTCAAGCGCTTCGATGATCCCGAACTCGCCCCCAAGATCGAAGCGATGGCAAAGAAGGTCGCGCGCGAATTCGTGCCCTTCGACTACGGCCGGATCGAGTTCCGCCTCGACCTCAAGACCGGGGACATCAATTTCATCGAGATCAATCTGAACTGCAACCTGTGGTCGGAGAAGGTCATGGCCAAGGCGGCATCGCATGCCGGCTTCAGCCACGCCGATCTGCTGGAAACTCTGCTGGCGGAAAGCTGGCGGCGCGAGGGGCTCGTTTCAGTCGGAAACTAACGATCAATGAAGCGGCTATACGATCTCGTCCGGCTGAACCTCACCCTTTATCCGGGCATCGTAAACTATCGCTCTGCCGCTTTTCTCGATCCGTATTACGCCCGGATGCAGCAGC
>CAMYIQ010000133.1 GCA_947258465.1 uncultured Erythrobacter sp. | reverse complement strand
GCCTGGTTCGGAACCAGCATCGGACCCGAGCAGCACCTCGCCTCCGCGCGGATGCGCGCGGTCGAGGAGGGACTTCCCGTGGTCCGGGCGGCCAACACTGGGATATCCGCGATCATCGACGCCAATGGAAATGTCGTCGCGCGTCTTGATACCGGGGAAACAGGCACCATTGATGCCGGCCTGCCGGGCGCGCGTACTCCAACGCCCTATGCGCGGTTCGGCGACTGGACCTTGTTGGTTCTTGTTTTTGGGTGCTGGGTCTTCGGCTGGCTGGCCAGTTTGCTCGGACGAGATCCCGATGCGCGGCATTTTGGAACGGAGGTATCCTGATGCTTGTGATCGTGAGCGCTATCGGAGGCGCGATCTGGGGTGGCTATCTGGCACGACGGAGGAGGGGGAATCACCTGGATATCCTCCAATATGCGGTAGCGTCTGCGATCGCCTTCGGACTTGTCGCCCTGTTTGCAACCATCGTGCTGTCGCGGGTTCTCGGCTAGCGAGCTTCGAAATTGCGCAAACGTGTCAGCGGCTTGAAGACCTGATAGCTCGAGGTCCCGATAGAGAATCGCGCGAATGTGCATCTAGGCGAGCTCATTTCTGATTGAGCCGTCGCTCGAACGCCTCCAATGTCGTCCCGCTGACGTGATGCTCGATCCCTTCCGCATCGCGTTCCGCGGTCTCTTCGTCGATTCCCAGGCTCAGAAGAAAGGCGACGACGACCCTGTGGCGGCGTCGACAGATCTCCGCGAGGTCCTGCCCGGCATCGGTGAGGAATATCGCGCGGTATGGCTCCCGCCGGACCAGACCAGCAGCCTTGAGCCGCGAGATGTTCTTGGTCACGGTCGGCGGCTTCACGCCAAGCCGCTCGGCGATCTCGACCGGTCTGGCCTCCCCGCGCGTCTCGATCAGTTCCGCGATCAGTTCGACGTAATCCTCCGCCATCTCGCTTTCATGTGCCTGACGCACGGTCGCAAAGCCTTCGGCCTGCGCCTCGGGAGCCCTGTCAACAGCTTCGAATGGCTCACGCCCATGTGACTGCAGCTTTGTCATGTCCGGACTTTGCAGCGAAACACTGGGATTGACAACTTGTTTGCTTTGGGTAGATAAGTTAGCCATGTCTAACTTTTTGCTTTGGAGGCCGTGGTGGTACAGAGTTTTTTGAGAGTGCTGCTCGCCACACTCGCAAGTGTGCTCGTCCTGTCCGGACCTGTCCCGGCGACGCCGGCCAAGGAGGCGCCCTGGCTTCCCGACGCAGCGGCCTATCGGCTGACGCTCTTTCTTGGAAACCTCGCGCCTCTGCCCTGGGACGACATCAAGACCGCCTGGACGGAACCCTACCGGGGTTCGGAATTCTCTGTCGGCGCGCTGGCGTGGCTGGACCGCGAAAGCGAAATCGAGCCTGCAGGTCTCTTGAACGCCATGATGCGCGAAGACCGGCAGGCGGTTTTTGCCGAGGCGACGCGGCTCATCGCGCTCAGGATCGAAGAGGAACTGGACCGGGCTCTCGCGGCCGAAGAATCGGCGATGGCTCAGCAGGCCGTACGAACGGCACGCGAACTCTACCGTGCGTTCGAGGACGGCATCGCAGCCGCCGATCCCGAGGCTGCAAGGCGCATCGGCCTTGCCTGGCTGGAGCTCAACAGCAGCACCGGGTTCTCTGGCGTACTTGGCGCAGGCTCGACATCTGCGGATCGCAAGACCATGGAAGCCGCGCGCACAGTGATCTCCAGCTATCTTGCGGAAAACTATCTTTTGGACAGCTTCGCTCCGCGTCGGGCGTTAAGCGCCCTGCCGGAAACCGCCGTGCTCAGCGGTCGCGCCTTCGAGGTGCCGCCAAGCCTGCCACCGGGCTCCGACATCTTCGATCAGGACCCGTTGCCACTGCTCGTCCTCAATTTCGAGGAGCAGGGCATCGACGAGACCGACCTGCCGCTCGTCGCTTTCGGCGACATGCTGTTCGACAGCGCGCAGATCTTCGGAAGCCCCGCGCGCGATCTCGGGATCACCTGCTCGACGTGTCACAACCGCTCGGACATCAACCAGCGGCTCTTCGTTCCGGGCGCAAGCCACCAGCCAGGCGCGATCGACGTCGACGGCGCCTTTTTCAACCCGATCTTCAACGACCGGCGCGACGACCCGCTCGACATTCCCAGCCTGCGCGGGCTGCGCTTCACCGGACCCTATGGCCGCGATGGCCGTTTCGCCTCCCTGCGCGATTTCACCCGCAACGTGATCGTCAACGAGTTCGGCGGGGATGAACCGACGCCCTTCATGCTGGACGCTCTCGTCGCCTACATGCTCGAGTTCGACTTCCTGCCGAATTCCATGCTGACGACCGATGGCCGCCTGACCGACGCGGCCCCGGAAGTCGCCCGGCGTGGCGAGGAGATCTTCAACCAGCCCTTTGCCGGGCTCGGCGATCGCTCCTGCGCCAGCTGCCATGTGCCAGATGCGAACTTCCTCGACCGGCAGGCCCACGACATAGGCTCCGTTGCGCCAGCCTATGAAGGTGCCCGTGCCGGTGCGCTGGACACGCCCACGCTGCTCGGCACGGCCTATACCGCGCCCTACTTCCATGACGGATCTCTGCCGACGCTGGCCGCTGTCGTGGACTGGTTCGACGAAACGAAAGCGCTCGGGCTGACCGAGGAAGACCGCGCGTCCCTGACCGCCTATCTCGAGACCGTGGGTGCGGCGGACGAACCCTACGAGGCGTTCGACACCGAGAATACCGCTTTCCGGCTGGCATTCGCCGAATTGACGACCTTCGCCTCGACACTCGACACGCTACTGCCGCGGCGGGACGCAGAGCACATCCTGCTGCTGACTGACACCGTGGCCGCGGACCTCTCGGCGGACGCCAGCACCATGTCGAACCTTGCTGCGCGGCCCGAGGTCTACGCGTTGGCTGAGCGGCTGGCCGCGGTCG
Source organism: uncultured Erythrobacter sp. (assembly GCA_947258465.1). Taxonomy (GTDB): domain Bacteria; phylum Pseudomonadota; class Alphaproteobacteria; order Sphingomonadales; family Sphingomonadaceae; genus Qipengyuania. The sequence continues at coordinate 1,609 of CAMYIQ010000133.1, read as the reverse complement.
GCGCCGCCGTCCGTGCCGATGACTGGGCGGCCGCCGAAGCAAGCTGGACCGCGTTCAAGTCCGAAGCCGCCGCAATCGAAGAGAGGGCATTCTGATGCCAGTTCAACTGACCCGTAGAACGATACTGACCTTGGTCGGCGCGGGCGCGGTGTCGTTGGCGACACCTCTCGCCGCGCAGGACACTGCGTTGCGGCTGGCTTTCATCCCGCAGGAGAACCCGGAGAAGCTGCTTGGCGATATTGAGGCCATCACCGGCTGGCTGGCCAGTGAGATCGGCGTCCCGGTCGAGGGGTTCGTTACCATCGACCACGCAGCGGCGGTTGAGGCGCTGCGAAGCGGCGACGCGGATATCTCCTTCATGGGCGCCCTGCCCTTCGTTCTGGCCGAGGCCGAGATCGGTGCCGTGCCGCTCCTGTCCGAGGTCTACCGCGACGCGCCGAATTATACGGGCCGCATTTTCGTGCGGCGCGACAGCGGTATCGGCGCGCTCGCAGACCTGCGCGGACGCGACATCGCCTTTGCCGATCCGATCTCGGAATCGGGCTATCTCTATCCGCTCGCCGAATTCGTAGAGGCCGGGCTGGTTAAAGGTCCCGGCGCAGCGGAGGAATTTTTCGGCCGCGTCTTTTTCGCGGGGGGCTACCAACAAGCCATGCAGGCAATGGCCGAAGGCCTGGTCGATGCCGCGGGCGCCAGCCAGTATGCCGACCTGCTTCTGACACCGCAGCAACAGGCGGAGGTAACCTGGATCGCGGAAAGCGCACCGATCCCGAGCCATTTGGTGATCGCTCGCCCTGGGCTCGATGCCGCTCTGCGGGACCGTTTTGTCGACGCAATGCTGCGGCTCAACGAGCCGGAGCACCGCAACAAGCTGCGCTATCTTTATGGACCGGACGGCTATGTCAGGGCCGACGGCGCCGCCTATGACGGCGTGCGCGATATGGCGCGGCGATACGGGCTGTTGGAATGAGCACTGCTATCCAAATCGACGACCTGAGTTTTGCCCATACGGGCGCAGACGTCCCGGCGCTGGAGCGGGTTTCGCTTAAGATTCCGACGGGCGAAAGCGTGGCTCTGCTCGGCCCGTCCGGGGCGGGCAAGACGACCCTGCTGGCACTGCTTGATGGCAGGCTGTTTGGCTGGCGCGGGCAGGTTTCGATCTTGGGCGTACCGCTCGATCCCGATCATCCGCCAATGCGCGCGCGCCGCCCGGATACCGGTTTCGTTTTTCAAGAGTTCGCGTTGGTCGAACGCTCCACTGTTCTGCGTAACGTCCTGAATGGCCGCCTGGGGCGCATGTCGCCGCTGCGGGCCCTGATGGGATCACCGACCAAGTACGATCTGGAGATTGCGCGCACGGCACTTGCCGATTGCGGCATTTCCGATCTTGCCGAACGCAGAGTCGACAGCCTCAGCGGCGGGCAGCGGCAGCGCGTCGCCATCGCGCGGGGTCTGGCGCAGGAACCACGGCTTATTCTGGCCGATGAACCGGTGAGCAACCTCGACCCCGCGCGTGCAGGTGAGATCCTGGCGCTGCTGACCGGGGCGGCGCAAGCGCGCGGCGCGACGGCGCTGTTTTCGTCGCACCAGCCCGAGCTGGCGCGGCATT
>CAMYIQ010000132.1 GCA_947258465.1 uncultured Erythrobacter sp. | reverse complement strand
TCACCGGCCGGGCCTACGATCCGCAGATCGCCTTCTCCAGTGTGCCGGGCCTGCCCCAGGACGAGATTCTCTCGCGCATCCTATTCGGAAGCTCGATCGGCAACCTTTCCACGATTCAGGCTGTGCAGCTCGCCGCCTCGCTCAACTCGCTGCGCGGCAGCGGCGGCGGTCTCAACCCGCTCGGCAAGCTGCGTTCCGCTACCGGAGTAGACCGCCTGCGCATCCTCGGCCCCGACGATACCAGCGGCCGCGGAACCGCCCTCGCGGCAGGCCAGTATCTGACCGACGACATCTATGTCGAATTCATCACCGACGCGCGGGGGTTCACGGCAACGCAACTCGAAGTTAGCCTGACGCCATTCCTTTCGATACTTAGCCAGGCCGGCGGCTCGGGAGCCACGAATGTCAATATCCGCTACCGGAAAAACTATTGATGCGTAATATAGTAGGCCTGCTCGCACTCTCCGCTCTCTGCGCATGCAAAAGCGAGCCGACCTTCGACGAGCGCTACGAAGCTGCGCAAGAGCAGATCACGGACAAAGCAGAAGAACTGGATCACGACTTGGACAACCCTTCCGTGGCTGACACTGAAGTAGCAAAGGAAAACAAGTCCAAGAAGTAATCTGCAGGAAGCTAACGCGCGAAGTCCGATGACCGCCTTACCGTTCTAAGCGCCATTAGCGAAGGGACCGCTTACGGCCCCGAAGTCGCCATACCGCCTGTCTAGCGGCATCCGAGAGAACAGACTCTGTTAGGCAAATCTTACTGCCCAGTGAGATAGTGCAAGACCATACCCGTATACGTTTCAATTAACATTTCATCCGAGGGCCGTAGCTCGTCTTTAGCCGCCGCTGCCGGCAGCACGATGCGATCGAGAAACGCGATGTTGAGGAAATAGCTCACCATTCGGGCGGCTTCGTGCAAATCGGTATGGACGATCTCTTCGCGATATCTGTCCAACTCTGCGGCCAGTAACTCAATTGCGTCGCGACCAAGCTTGGATACCAGCGGAACTTCGACATCGGGATTAAGCCGGCGATAGGTCAGCAACGCCCGGCGAAGGCCGAGAGAGTCGGTGACCTGGCGATGCGCCCCGCGGATTGATTGCTCTATGATCCCGCGAAGATCATGTGCCTCGCTGGGCTCATACTTCTCACCGTCAATCATGCCATACTCGACAAACTCGGCGACGCGCGCCTCGATGCGCTCCATATAGCGATCGAACAGCGCCGGAAGCAGCGCCTCCTTGTCCTCGAAATGGCTATAGATCGATCCGACCGCCACCTCACCCTGGCGCGCGATATCGGCGATGCTGATCGCTTCGAATTCCTTGCTTTCGAGCAATTGTTCGAGCGCAGCGAGTATCTTTTCTCGGGTTCTCGCCGCGCGCTTCTGCTGAACTTTCGCCATCGCACTGCTCCTTCCGCATCGGTCGGCATCCCGCAAGCCTCAATTCAAGATTGAAGTTGAATTCAGATTCAGTATTTGGCAGGAGAACCGATTGCAAGACTGATTCGAAAGGACCCTCCATGACCATGACCACCCCCTGCACGGCTGAGGCGGTTGACCCGGCGCAGCCTGCCCAACGCCGCACACCCGTTCCCGCCTGGGCCGAAATCCTACTGGTGATCGCCACCTTCTGCATCGTGCGGGAAATGCCCGGGATCGAATATACCGGCCCGGTGGCGCTGATCGCCTCGGTGCTGGTCATCACCGTCCTTCTCTGGTTGCGTGGGACGGGATGGTACTCGCTGGGCCTGCGCGGGCCGCAAAGCGCGCGCGACGTGCTCAAGGGGGCGGGCACGGTGGTTCTCGTCTTTCTCGGCGCGGCGCTGACCAATGCGATCTCGATGGTCGTGCTCGGCTCGCTGCTCGGCGCGGAGGCCGAACGCGAATTTATGGATGTCTCCACCTTCCCAAAATATCTCATGATGATGGGGATCGTGTGGACCACCGCCTCCTTCTGCGAGGAAATGGTCTTCCGCGGTTTCCTGATGCACCGTGCAGTGGAAATGCTCGGATCCCGCCGCTTCGCCTGGATCCTCGCTGCAATCTTCCAGGCCGTGCTGTTCGGCCTCGTCCACGCCTATCAGGGGATCGGAGGGATCCTGACAACGGGCCTCATCGGCCTCACTTTCGGGCTCCTCTATCTCGTCGCCCGGCGCAATCTTTGGCCCACGATCATCGGCCACGGGCTCGTCAACACCTTCGGGATCACTGTGCTGCACCTGCAGGCTATCGGAGCGATCAACACCAGCGGCCTCGGCTGAACCAATTCACACCAAATGCGAAGGATAAACCCTATGAACTGGAAGAAGCCCACTCTTATCGCCCTCTGGTCCCTCGTCGCGCTTGCCTGGCTCGGCGTCGTCGGAATCTATTTCACCGATCCATCGAAAGCGCTCTGGGTCGGCACCGTCGCCGGAGCTGCGGTCATTTCCGAAATCGCTGTTTGGACCACCGCTGCCATCCTTGGCGTGAGCGTGATCGAAAGCCGCAAGCGCATCTGG
>CAMYIQ010000131.1 GCA_947258465.1 uncultured Erythrobacter sp. | reverse complement strand
GCCGCGGGCCTGAGCTTTCGCGATTTCCTCGACGGCAAGCTGGAAATACTCCCCGGTGAAAAGCCCACGGAAAGCGATTGGTGGGACCACCTTTCCACCGCCTTCCCCGAGGTGCGCCTGAAGAGCTTTCTCGAAATGCGCGGTGCGGATGGCGGCCCCTGGAACCGGATCTGCGCCCTACCCGCCTTTTGGGTCGGCCTGCTCTACGATCAGGGCGCGCTCGACGCGGCGTGGGATCTGGTCAAACACTGGACGATGGAAGAGCGCGAGGAACTGCGCAATGCCGTGCCGAAACTCGCGCTCGATGCCGCGATCCCGGGCGGCGGGAAGCTGATCGATCTCGCCAGGGAAGTGCTCGCAATCTCCCGCGCGGGCCTGGCTGCCCGCAGCCGTCTCAACACATCGGGCGACAATGAAACCGGCTTCCTCGAAACGCTCGACGAGATCGTCGCCAGCGGCAGGGTGCCCGCACAGGTCCTGCTCGACCGTTATCGCGGAGAATGGAACGGCGATATCTCGCGCATTTACGAATACAGTTTCTGAAAGCCGAGGGAGACAGGCAGTGATCCAGATCAACGGGACGATCAAGCTGGGCCGTCCGATCGATGCCGCCACACGCAAGGCAATCGTGGAGATGGTGCGCGCCAGCCGCGCGGAGGATGGCTGTCTCGATTACACCTTCGCCAGCGATATCGCCGATCCGGATACGCTGATCCTGTTCGAAAGGTGGCGTGATCGCGCCGCGCTCGACACGCACGGGCAATCGGAGCACATGGCCGAGTTTCAGAAGGCGATGGCCGCCAATCCGCCCCAGTCCCGCGACCTCAGAGTCTACGAAACCGACGAAGGACAGCCGCTCGGCTGATTATTCTGCGGGTTGCGGCTCGATGCCGGGGCGCGGCTTCAGGCGGTTCCACAGCTTCGTCAATGGAGCGGTCACGAGACCGTGCCTTGCCATCCAGGCGTGATATTCGCGATATTTCGGATCCTCGGCGAGCAGGTGCGCCTCTTCGGTTTTGGCGCGCCAGAAATAAATCGCGTTGACCACCAGGAGGAAGAAGCAGTTGCGGATCGCCTCTACGGTCGAGCCACTGGTGACGAGAAACGGTAAGATGGCGGCCCACCAGAACAGATTCTTCGAAATATAGGCCGGATGCCGCGTGAAGCGATAGGGGCCATTGGTGAGCACACCGCGATAGGTGAGGTTCGAAAACCGCAAACCGAAAGCGAAGGTCGCCCAGGCATAGATGCCGGTCAGAAAGACGAGCACTGTACCCCACAGCGCAATCAGCGTGTCGTTGCCCGCCATCCAGTGCAGCCAGCCTGCCGTTTCGAATTCGTAATTGATCGCCTTGCCGCCGCCGAGAATGCCCCAGACGATCGGTGGGTAACAGATGAGCGCTGCGATCCAGCCCCCCAATAGCGGGTTGCCCGAGCGGATATGTGCATCGAGCGGCCGCATGGTTACGATATAGCCGACTGTGCCGATCATCACGTCGATCATGAACATCGCCTCGATGATCGTCAGCGCAATACGTTCGGGACGCGCGGCGACCTCCACGAAATCGGCGCTCACGATCGTGCGGAAGGCAAACGGGATGATGGAGATCATGAAGGCGGTGAAGAAGGCCTTGATGATCCAGATCTGCCAGTGCTTTTTCACCTCTGCCATGTCCCAGCCGGGTCGCATCAGAAGCAGCGCACCGAAGTGCCAGGCATGATCGCGCTGGTTCACCAGAGCGCGGTCGATCCAGAACACATAGGGTATCGAAAGAACGACCAGCGGGAGGGCCGCATAGCCCAGCACCTGCATAGAGAAAACGTACTGCCCCTCCCAATACCAGCGGCACAGGCAATACAGGCCGGCGATGATCGCCCAAGTCGCCCACAGCCCGACCAGCTTGACCCAGGTGACGCCGCGGTCGGGCTTACGCGTCCGCCGCAACGACCAGTCGAGCCCCGTCGAGGGACGAAGATGGACCTTTTCGACGAAGATCGACCATGCCGCCATCGGGATCGCGGCGGCCAGCAGGCCGACCAGTGCCGAGTTCCTGCCCCCCAGCGTATCGCGGGGGACCGCCCAACCTAAAGCTTCGGCAATATCGGGAAATGCGCGCGCGAAGGCGACCCAGGCGAACAGCCCGGCAAGGCCCACCAGTCCGACGGCCGATGAGACATCGCTCTTCGGCCGCGCTTGGGGTGCATGCTTCATCGCGCTCATGACCGTGCCTTGTTTAACCGGTGTTGGTTAACACAGTGGCCATGCTAGCATGAAAATCAGCGGAACGCGGTAATCCGCCCACTGTCGTCGAGGATATACAGCGTATTGTTCGCAACGATCGGCGCGAGGGAAATCGGCTGATCGAGATCGGTGAACAGGCTGGCCGAGCCTTCGCCCGTACTGATCCTGTAGACATGTCCTTCGGAATTCACTGCCCACAGATTGCCGCCGGCCAGTACCGGACCCGACCAGAAGATCGGCCCTTTCTTGTCTTCTTCGTCCCGCCAACGCGGCAATTGGGTGAGCCAGCGAATCTTGCCCGTGGTGCGGGCGATGGCCAGCAGACGTGCATCGTCGGTCAGGGCGAAGATCCACTCGCCCGCAATGGCGGGGGTGGAGATCCCGGCAAGGTTGAGTTCCCAGATGCGCTGGCCGGTGACCAGTTCGTAGGCGGCCATACGACCGCCCTGACCCAGCGCGTAGACGCGGCCATTGTCGATGATCGGATCGGCATCGATATCGGTCAGCGACCCGACCGAGGTTGAAATCGAGGTTCGGGCAAGTGCGTCGGCCCACAATGTTCGACCGTTCTCATACCGGTGCGCGATCAGTTCCCCGGAACTGTAACCCGCGATGACGGTCCCCTGTCCGGCAGCCGGTGCCGCCACGCCGAAAACCCCCGCCTGAGTCGAGGAACCCGATTCCTGCCACTGGATCGAACCATCCGCGGCATCGAGCGCGAAGATCTGGTTGTCCTGTGTCATCACGAAGACCGAACCGAAAGCGATCGTCGGCGATCCGCGCAGCGGGCCGGACGGCTTGACCTTCCATAGCACCGAGCCGTCGGTTGCATTGAGTGCAATCACATCGCCGGCGCCATCGGTCATATAGACCTTGCCGTCATCATAACTCGCTCCGCCACCGAAGGCCGACGGCTTGAGGTCGCTCTCCAACCCGGGATCGTAAGTCCAGCGCTGCACGCCGGTCTGCGCATCGAAAGCGGAAAGCATCCCGTCGCCACCGACGGCAAACAAGATACCCCCACCAACGACGGGCGATGCGCCGAGACGGCGGCGATTGGTGGCCCCTTCCACATTGACCGCGAACACGCGCGTAGGCGACGCTCCCAGAGCCAGATGGCCATAGGATTTGTTGGCGTTGCCCCCCGCCTGCGCCCAGATATCGTTCGCTTGCGCCGGGGGCAGGACGACCGAAACCCCGGCCAGCGCCGGATCGACTTCGGCACCGGTCTGGATACGCGAAAGGATCGGCTGGCGCTCCCCCATGGTCGGCGTGACCCGCTTGTCGCCGCCGCCGAAAAGGCAGCCACTGCAAGCGCCGAGGCCCGTGGCCAGAGCCGCGACGAATACCGTTCGCG
>CAMYIQ010000130.1 GCA_947258465.1 uncultured Erythrobacter sp. | reverse complement strand
GTTTGCGTCAAGCGTCCACCGGTCTGCCATTGCCGGAAGGCGTAGGCGGCAAGGCCGAGCGAGAGGAACAGCTCGCGATATTCCGAGCTGTCGAACATCATCAGCATCGTGGGGCCGAGGAGCAGGTGGATCGACTGGCCGATCGCGATCCAGACGGCGAGGCCGATCCATAGAACCCGCTCGCGCATGGCCACGGCGCTTGCGGCGAAAGCAATGCAGGCGAACAGCCCGATCCAGAAGGCCGCCTGCACGGGAAGCAGGGTCCAGTGGCTGTAGGTGAACACCAGCATCGGCGCCGAGATCGCGGCCACCGTGCGGTCGGGGAGGAGGGCGGCGAAGGGTTGGACGAAGGGCCAACGTGCGATGTCGCTCTCGCGGATCAGCGGCAGGAGCATCAGGAACAAGCCGGTGCCGGCGTAGAGGACCAGCTCGGTGAGATCGGTCTGGAAATTGTGCAGGTTGAACTCGCCCTGCCAGTTGCGCGCCGCGACGCTTTCCGGCGTGGCGAAACCGATCTGGCGCTGGAACCAGCTCACTTCTTCGCCGCCCATGAGCAGAAACAGAAGCGTGAAACCGGCTGCGCCGAGCAGATGAAGGTACCGGTATGGCAGGGCGCGATCGGCGCGCCAGAGGTCGCGAAAGCGCGCGGCCATCAGGCCGGAAGCGGCGAACAGGAACAAGGCGCTGAACCATTCGATCGCCCCGTCTTCCGCGCCGACAAGGGCGTAGGTACGCGGGCTGGCGGACTGTATTACTGAGTCGGCTAACGTCAGAGCGGCGACCAGCCCGGTAAGCTGGCGCGTGCCATGGGAAAGCGGTTCGGCGCGCAGGCCGGGGCGGACAATGGCGAGTACCAGCGCGGCGCACAGCGCAGCGGATATGCCGCGCCGCAGCCAATGCCAGCCGCTGTGCAGCGGGGCTTCCTCGCGCGCGAAAGGCCAGCCGAAAGCAAGCTGCTCATACGCCATCATGCCGATCTGGAAACCGATCAGCAGACCGGCGGCAAGGAGAATGAAACGGGCTGAACGGGTCAAACCGGGCGCTCCCACCAGCGCCGCAGGGCTGCGGCAAGAAGCGGCCCGCGCACGAACAGCAGATCGACCATGTCGGGACCGGCCTTGGCGCCCATCTCGCTTTTGTACCCGGCATCGCCGAGACCCCAGCCGATCCGCGTGACTTCGTGCGCGGCTGCGCGAGCGAAATCTTCGTAAAGCAGGACCCTGCCGGGGCCGAATTGCGTAAAGCGTTCGTCGTAATTGTTGGCGATGTAATAGCGCACGCCGCCGGCCTGAATTCCGAAGGTGAAGGCTGCCGGAACCTCTCCGATCCACATCACGCTGCCAAAGAGCATTTCCGCAAGCGCGCGATCGTCGCACAGGTCTTCCCAATAGCGGCGCGCCGCCGGATCGAGGAATTTGGTGTCGCCGCCATCGTCGAGCTTGCCCAGCCAGCTCGCGGCCTCGATTCTCGCCATCGCGTCGCGGTGGTCGCCGGTCCAGTCCGCGCCGGTAAAGAACACCGTCCGCAGGGGGCCTCCGTCTTCCTCCAGCCGCCGCTTGCGCCAGCGGTTCTTGCGCTGCGTCTTGGAGGAGGGCCAGCCATCGCCGGCGGCCAGCGCCGCGAGATCGAGTTCGAAGACTTTCCCGAGCGGTCGGAAGAGAACCTGCCAGCCTGCCATCTGCGAGGCCCGTATGAGGGTTTCCAGCGATGCATCGCCCGTCTCGGCGGGACCCAGCCGCCAGACGCGGCCCAGATCGTTCTTGTGCCCGGCCAGGGCGCGGGACAGGTCCGGCGCGGCTATGCCGGGGGCGACGGGGACGCCGCGAAACGGCCAGTAGCAGCCCCCCACTTCGCGAAGCACGAGCGGACCCTTGCGGCGTTCCACAAGGGCGAAGGCGGCACAGGGCGAGCCTGCGTCATCGGTCGCGACGAAGCTGGTTGCCGGCGAAGGGGTGCCCGCCGCGAACCATCGATGGCGCAGAAATGCGCGATCGGCAGGGCCCGATGCCGCCAGGGCATCGAAGATCGCTGCTTCGCCAATAGGCTGTTCGTTATGCGTCACGGGCCTCATCCGGCACTGGGCTCCTAGCCTCGGAATGCCCTGCGCCAGGCTCGAAACGCCAGCGATTTCGTCTGGTTGCTCGCCGGCCAACGCCCCGGCGCCTGAGGTTTGATGCCCAGTTTGCGCACGAGCCCGTTGAAGCACCGTGCCCCTGCCTCGGCATAGCTCCACTCGCTGCGCCAGGTGATCGATAGCGAGATCGAGCTTTCCGGCCCGTTGCGCACGAAATGCGGCGCCATCACCGGGACGAATACCGCTTCGCCGGGGCTGATGGAGTATGGCGTGCCTGCGGCCATCAGATCCTCGGTCCACGGCAATTCGCGCGGCCCACCGAGATGATAGCTCTCGTGAACCTCGTCGGGGGCGTAGCGGGTATCGCCCGCCGGAAACTGCGTCATCACCTTGCTCCCCTTGAGCTGGAGAAGGATGTTGTGTTCGGGATCGAAATGATAGGGGGTGACGGCATGCGGGCTCGAGATGAAGACGAAGCCCTGCGGTGTCAGCATCTCGCCGGTCTTCGCCTCGATCGCGGGACGCAGCTCTTCGAGCAAATCCATCAAAAGCGCCCTGTAGGCGGGGGCCTGTTCGATATTCTTCAGCACCGCCCAGCTTTCGCTGGTGGCGATGTGGCGGATCGTGTCGCCGATCGTCATGCCGTTTCCACCCGGCTTGCCATCGATACCGATCGGCAGGTCGCCGCGATTGTATTCGATCGAGCTGCGAGGCAGGGCGGCGCCGAGTTCGGCCAGGGCGTCGAGGGTCAACCGCTCATCGTCTTGCAGATTGTGCTGCAGGACATGCGGGGTTTCGGGATAGGCGCGGCTGAAGGCCTCGCGCGATTCCTCCGGGAACGCCGCACTGGCCTTGCGTGAGAGCACCGGATCGTGCGCAGTCATTGTCGTTTCTCCTCTCGGCGCAGTTCGATGGCCGACGAGGCGGCTCCGATCGAACGACGCAGTGTCCCTCCAATTCCCACGGTCACCATCGCGATTTCGCGGCGGTCGGACCAGATCTGTTCGATCATGGGATGACCGGGCGCCGCGCAGCTATCCGAGATGTCGATATCGCTGCGTTCGAGCATGGCGAGATTTTCGACCTGCAGGAGCATACCGGGAGACAGTTTCGCATAACTTTCGTCGAATGCCGTCTTGAAGCCGAAACTGATCGGCGGCGTCACGAAGGTACACAGCATGGCAACGGGCGCGCCGTCGAGATGAAACGCCAATCGTTCCAGGCGGCCGCGACGGGCCGCCCCGTGCAGACCTTCGCGAAACAGCGCGGCGGTCTGGGGTGCGCTCGACAGCGATGATCCCTGCGCGCCCTTCCAGCCGGCGCGTTCGAGCGCGAGGAACGACTCGATCCAGTCTTCCAGCGCATCGGTGCCCGTTTGTCGGGAAAAGACGAGTTCGCCCGTTTCCTCCAGCCGGCGACGCTTGCGGCTCAGTTCCTTGCGCCGCTTCTTTTCCATGGCCGCATTCATGTGCTCCTGCGGCGACAACCCCTTGCGCAGGGCTGCGCGTCGGACCGTCTTCACCGGCCGAAAACAACGATCCGAACGGGCAGCCAGTTCACGAAGCGTTTGGAAGGCGGTGCCGTCGGTCGGCAGATTGGCAAGGTGAAGGAACAGGCTGGTACGATGGTTCCGGTCGCACCAGTCGAGCATATGCTCCCAGAAAACGTGCGAATACGCTTCGGCTACCAGTGGTTCGCCGCAAAAACTGTTGGCGTGCAGCCAATTGGCAAGATGGGGGACGAACCGGCCGTGATAGTTCGTGCCGTACCGGATTGGCATGATACCGGCCAGCTTGCCACCGACGGTCAGAGTGGCCAGGCACACGCGCCCCTGCGGATCGAACTGTTCGAGCGATGGTTTCAAAAACCAGTGCTCGCAGAAAGGGTTGGGGGTCGCGGCGGTGCACGCCAGTTCGTGCCAGGCGGCCTCGGGTATCGTGTCGATTACCTCGCGCCAGGGCCGCAGGGAAAAACCATCCGGCAAGGTCGGAAATGCCCTGCGGTCCACGGACATGCCATGCCATCGGGCGTCGATGAGGTCTGCGATGCGCGTCACGAGGTCCCTTCCGTCACCCGGCCCGTATAGGGGTAAGGGGCTTAGACTCGGTTAACGCGGCAAAAACGAAAGGGCGAAGGTCCCCATCGGTCCCTCCGCCCCGTTTCGATAGCGAGGATCGGACAGATCAGCCCGCCGCGAGCGCTGCCAGCAGCAGTAGCGCGACGATGTTGGTGATCTTGATCATCGGGTTCACGGCCGGGCCGGCAGTGTCCTTATAGGGATCGCCCACCGTATCGCCGGTCACGGCGGCCTTGTGGGCTTCGCTGCCCTTGCCGCCATGATTACCGTCCTCGATGTATTTCTTCGCATTGTCCCATGCGCCGCCACCGGCGGTCATGGAGAGAGCAACGAAGATACCGCCGATGATCACGCCCAGCAGCAATGCGCCGACCGCTGCGAAGGCCTGTTCCTGACCAGCCAGCAGGTCGATCGCGAAGTAAACCACGATCGGTGCCAGCAGCGGCAGCATCGAGGGGATGATCATCTCCTTGATGGCAGCCTTGGTCACGAGGTCGACGGTCTTGGCGTAGTTCGGCTTGCTGGTTCCGGCCATGATGCCCGGATCGGCAGCGAACTGCTCGCGCACATCGACCACCACGTCACCGGCAGCGCGGCCCACGGCGGTCATACCCATCGCACCGAACAGATACGGGAGCAGGGCGCCGAGGAGCAGGCCAACGATCACATAGGGGTTCTCGAGGCTGAAATTGACGTTCGCATCCGGGAACAGCTTTGCCAGATCGGTCGTGTAGGCAGCGAAGAGTACCAGCGCGCCGAGCCCTGCCGAACCGATGGCATAGCCCTTCGTCACCGCCTTGGTGGTGTTGCCCACGGCGTCGAGCATGTCGGTCTTTTCACGAACGCTGTCGTCGAGACCGGCCATTTCGGCGATCC
>CAMYIQ010000129.1 GCA_947258465.1 uncultured Erythrobacter sp. | reverse complement strand
GCGCGACGAATAGCCCGCCGGGAAATGCCGGACCGAAATCTCCGCGCATGACTTCGATGCCATCGGTTTCCTCGGCGCTGCCGTACCGCCCTTGGGCGATCCGGAAACGGCCTGCCGGCGTTACATCGGGCAAGGCATAGCGCATGAAGGCATTGTCCCCCTGGCTCGACGCATAAAGCCAACCGCCATCGGCGCCCTCGGGCACCAGGGCGAGCCCTTCGAGATCGGCAACCAGCTTGCGCCCATCGACCGAAGCGACGAGACCGCCCTCGGTCGAACCCGGTACGAAGCGCCAGATGCCGCCCAGTTCCTCGCCGATATACAGCGTGCCGTTCCTGCGATCGACCACACAGCCTTCGGGTTGCGAAGGCACGTGCATGGTGCGGACTTCCACCGCGCTCGGCCTGTCGTCCAGAGTGATCTCCCATTCGCCGATGCGGCCATTCTTGGGCGCGGTGTAAACCACCAGCTTATCGCCCCGGCGCGTGCCGCAAATGCCATACCCCTCGCCCGGCCCCGAGGCCACGCGGCCAAGTTCGGTCAGGCCGCCGGTCGAGGTGTCGAGCCGGTAGAGAACGATCTTGGCATTGGCCCTGTCGCTGCGGTCGCTGGCAAAAGCGATAACGCCCGCTTCCCCCATATCGACAAGGTCGACATTGTTGAGCGCGGGATGCGGGCTGAAGCTCTTCTCCTGGCCATCAAGCCCATAGACATACAGCCCGGCCTTCTTGTCGGTCGCGACGATCAGGCTGTCGGCCGGCGAAGCCGCATTGCGCCAGATCGCCGGATCGTCGGCCGCGTCCTCGTTTTCGGTCATGACCGGCACGGTTTCGGCCACTGCGAAGACCGGCACGGTGGGATCGCCGGGTTCCGGAACCGTTGTGCAGGCGGCCGCAATCCCAAGGCTGGCGGCGGCGAAAATTGTGAATTCGTTGCGCATCAGAACGTCACCCTCACGCCGCCCTTCATCGTCCAGCTATATTCCTCGTATTGGTAGAGATTACGCTGGCTGCCAAAGCGGTTATAAGCAAAATATTTGGCGTTGTTGATATTGACCCATTCGTAGAACAGCTGAAACCTGTCGTTCACGCGGTACTTGGCCGACAGGTCCAGTTGGAAGTGATCGTCGACATAGCGGTCCAGCTCGGGCGTGTCGGCCAGTTCGTCGAGATATTTGTCGCGATAAGTGCCCGACAGGCGGATATCGATCGGCCCCTTGTCGTACCCGACAGAAACGTTCGCGGTATGCCTGGCGGTGGCGGGCAGCGAGATATCGCGCGGTCCGTCGCTGGCCAATGTCGTCACCGATCCTTCGGCATCGGTGAAGGTGTAATTCGCTTGCAACACGAACCCGTCGAGCGCGCCGGTAAAAGCCTGCGCGAAACCGAGTTCGATACCGTAGATATCGGCCGTGTCGCCATTGCGGGCGATGGTCGCCTCGTCGAAGGGGATGCCGCGGAAAACACCTGCGACATCGGAATTCACCTCGACGATGAAGTTGTCGAGGCTCTTGTAGAAGGCCGAAGCATAGATCGCGCCGCTCGAACTCATGTAATATTCGATCGCCGCGTCGAAGTTCCACGCTTCGGTCGGCAACAGGTCGGGATTGCCGAACTCGCCTTCCCGCTCGCCGTCATCCGCTTCCTCGACCGCGAAGTGCGGCGCCTGCTGGAACGGGGTCGGGCGGACGATCGATCGATACATTCCCGCACGCAGGACCAGATCGTTGCGCGCCTCGTAACGAAGGTTAACGCTCGGCAGCCAATGGTCGTAGCTCTTGTCGATACTGATCGGAGAAACGATCACGGTATCGTCGGCGGCAGTGCTGCCGTCGGGCAATGTGCCATCTTCCTCGACCAGCAATACGTTATTGCCGATCAGGGTGTTGTCGGTGTGCTCGTAGCGCAGGCCATAGACGAGCCGCAGGTCCGCGCTTTCCCAGCGACCGAGCAGATAGCCGGCCATGATGTCCTCATCGACGGCGAAATCCTCCACCGCGCTGTCATAGGCGCTGTCAGCCTCCTGCAACTCGAAATCCGAGAAATTGTCGAAGAAGAAGCGAGTCGCATCGGTGTAGCCGGGCAGCGGCGAGATGTCGGTCAGGCGATAGGTCTGACCGATGCCGAGCGCGTCCGAGAGGGCATAATTGTCGTTTTCATAGAACTCGACATTCCCGTCGAAGCGCTTGTCGCGCCAACGCCCCTTGAAACCTATTTGGGCGGTAAACTCGCCATTGTCGGCGGCAAAGCGGCGACCAATGTCGAATTTGGCGGCCCATTCCTCATCCTGCGCATCCGACAGCGTGACGTATTCGACATCCTTGAGCCCATAGGTGCCGGGGGCGAAGAACGATCCGTTGATCGCGTCGGACACCACCGAATAGAGCGGAATACGGGGATCGGAATAGTCGAAGCCGAGGACGAGGCCGCTTGGAATTTCATTCCCGAGCGCGTCTTCTGCTTCCTCCGGTCCGAAATCGCGTTCGAACTGGGTGGGGTCGACGCTGCCGTTCTCAAGCTCGCTCGATTTGGCCCAGCTCAGCGAGTAATTGGCGAACCAGGCACCCCAGTCGCTTTCGCCGCCAGCGACGATCGAGCGGATCTTCTGACTTTCGAAGCGATCCTTCACGTCGCGTTCGACGGTAAATTCCTCGTCCGCGTCGTCGAAAGTAGCCTGGTTGCCGCTTACGCTGCTGGGGCCGTTATCCTCGAAATCGCCGAGATCGAAAGTCAGGCGGCGACGGAATTCGTGATCTTCGAACTGGCTGTAGACGCCGCGGATATACAATTCGGTGCTGTCCCCGGCGCGCAGATCGAAGCCCAGCGTTGCGCTGAAGCGTTCGCGCTCGACATCGTAATCGCGATACTGAACTTCCAGCGGAAAAATCGTGCCGCCGGCCTCCACCCAGTCGTCCGCCTCGACATTGTCGGTTTCGAAAGTGCGCCGGTAATAGCTTACGCCGCCCGAAACGCCGGCATTCGCGCCCAGCCGCGTAGCGAAGTCGAGGCTCCCCTTGGGACTGATTTCGTCGGCGTAGCGGTTGTAGCTGCCTTCGATCTTGGCCGAGAGCAGGCGTTTCTTGCGATCGAAGGCGCTGGTCGTCTCGATCTCGATCGAGGCACCGATCGTATCGGCATCCATATCGGGGGTGAGCGACTTCTTCACCTCGATCGATTCGATGATGTCGGAAGAAACGACATCGAGAGCGACGGCGCGAATATCGCTTTCGGGCGCCGGAAGCCGTACCCCGTTGAGCGACGACGAAACAAGATCGGGCGACAGGCCGCGAACCGAAACGAAGCGCCCTTCGCCCTGATCGTTCAGCACGTTGACGCCCGGCAGGCGGCGCAGGCTTTCGGCCACATTCTGGTCGGGAAACTGGCCGATCGCATCGCGCGTCAGCACATCGGAGACACCGTCGGCCTCTTTCTTGCGCGACAGCGAGCTGGAGAGGTTGGCGGTCTGGCCGATAACCAGGATTTCGTCGTCGCCGAAGCCTGCCAGGGTGATATCGGCGCGCACGATCCCGGTGGCCGGTACGTCGACCGACCGCGTTACCGTGCGAGCGCCGACATAGCTTATCTCAAGAGTGTAGCTGCCCGCCGGAACGCCGGAGAACAGAAACGATCCGTCGCGCTCGGTCGTCGATACACGGTCGAGTTCCACGATGCGCACCTGCGCGCTGCGCAGCGCGATCGTTTCGCTGGCATCGGAAACGGTGCCGATGACCTCACCCGCCTGCGCGATGGCGGGGAACGACAGTGCCGCGAGGGCGGCACCGACGAACAGTGAATTCCTGAATTTCATTATTGCCCTCCGAAATCGTTGAGGGGCCATTAGGGTGGCAGTTTGACCGGATGATTTCCGTTGAGCGGCGGTTTTGCGACGCAACCGCGAATTCGGACGCCGAACCGTCATATCGAACGTTCGAGACTCTCGTTTCGCACCTGCACAAAAAACAGCAAGCCAAACCGCGCATTTTGCGCTAAAGAGCCCGCACCCCCGTGCGCCCGAGCCGTGCCCCCTGCACCGCCGCGCCGGACAAGACACGAGATTCCATGGCTTTCGAAACTCTTCCGCCGGTGATCGGCGATGCACTGGCCGCACGCGGCTACGATGCGCCCACCCCCGTCCAGGCCGCCGTTATCGATCCCGAAGCGCACGGCCGCGATCTGATCGTCTCGGCCCAGACCGGCAGCGGCAAGACCGTCGCTTTCGGCATCGCGTTGGCCGACCAACTGCTCGGCGAGCTCGGCGGCTCGCCGCTCAGCGAGAAACCGCTGGCTCTGGTTATCGCCCCCACGCGCGAACTGGCGCTGCAGGTTAGCCGCGAGCTCGGCTGGCTCTATGCTGGCGCCGGCATACGTATCGCCACCTGCGTCGGCGGGATGGATGCGAGCAAGGAACGCCGCAATCTGCGCGGCGGCCCGGCGATCGTCGTCGGCACGCCCGGGCGGCTGCGCGACCATCTCGAACGCGGCGCGCTCGACCTGTCGGGACTGATCGGCGTGGTGCTCGACGAGGCGGACGAGATGCTCGACATGGGCTTTCGCGAAGATCTTGAAGAAATCCTCGACGCGACGCCCGACGGGCGCCGCACACTGCTCTTCTCCGCCACCATGCCGCGCCCGATCGCGCGGTTGGCCGAGCGTTACCAGCGCGATGCGCTGCGCCTCAGCCTGGTGGGCGAGACGCGCGGGCATGGCGATATCGCCTATCAGGCGGTGACGGTCGCGCCTTCGGAGATCGAGAATGCAGTGGTCAATCTGCTGCGCTTCCACGAGGCGGAAACCGCGATTGCCTTCTGCGCCACACGCGAGAGTGTGCGGCGGCTGCATGCAACCTTGCAAAATCGCGGCTTCGGCGTGGTGGCGCTGTCGGGCGAGCATTCGCAGAGCGAGCGCAACCAGGCTTTGCAGGCGCTGCGTGACCGGCGTGCGCGCGTGTGCGTGGCCACCGATGTCGCCGCGCGCGGGATCGACCTGCCGACGCTATCTCTCGTGATTCATGTCGAGATCCCGCGCGATGCCGAGACGCTGCAGCACCGTTCGGGCCGCACGGGCCGCGCGGGCAAGAAGGGCACAGCGGCGATCGTCGTGCCTTATAATCGCCGCCGCCGGGTCGAGGGGATGCTGCGCGGCGCGCGGATCGAGGCCGAGTGGCTCGATGCGCCCACGCCCCAGGCGATCGCCAAACGCGACCACGCGCGGCTGCTCGAAACGATTACCGAGCAGCGCGACTATGCCAAGGACGACCGCGCCCTCGCCGCCGACATCATGGAGCGCATGGCGCCCGAGGATATCGCCGCCGCGCTGGTTCATGCCCACCGCGCCGAACTGCCGACGCCGGAGGAGCTGCTGGCCAATACGCCCGAGGCGCGCGAGAAGGCCAAGGCCGAACGCCATCGTCCCGGCTTCGAGGACACGGTGTGGTTCAAGATGGATATCGGCCGCCGTCACAATGCCGAGCCGCGCTGGCTGCTGCCGCTGATCTGCCGCCGCGGGCATATCACCCGCAACGAAATCGGCGCGATCCGTATCGGCCAGCACGAAAGCTGGTTCCAGGTGCCGCGCGCGGTGGCCCCCAAAGTTGCCGATGCCATCGCCCGAACCGCCTCGCCCGATGACGAGCAGGATGCGATTGCCATCGTGGAAGCGCCCGACGGTCCGCGCGTCGAGGCGCGTCAGAACCGCAAGCATGGCGGCGGCGGTGGCGGTGGCAGGGTTCACGCCCGCCCGCATGGCAAGCCGCCCGGGGGCAAACCCGCAGGCGGCAAACCGGCAGGCGGCAGGC
>CAMYIQ010000128.1 GCA_947258465.1 uncultured Erythrobacter sp. | reverse complement strand
CACCCACGGCACGGTATCTTCTGGGTGGCCGGGTGGGGGAGTGGGCTGGTGCCGCACGCCTTCGACGGAGGTCGAAGGCGCATCCACCAAAGACTCCGGGAGGGGGCGTGGGACGGAACAGCCCCAAGCTAGCGACGGAGGTCGCTAGCGCACGCAACGTACAACCCTACCTCCAGCTTTCGAGCCAGGTCCACACGGCAAAACTGTCCGGTCCTGCCAGCGGTGCGCCGCTGATGATGGGATAGAACCAGGCGAATAGCAGCACGCTGCCGGCGACCGGCGCGAGCGCGGTCTTGCGCCAGCCCTCCTGCCACAGCGCATCGCAGGCCAGTGCCAGCGCGGCGAGCAGCGCCATGCTTGGCACGGCATAGTGGTAATAGAATTGGACCGGCTTGCTCGCCACGATCCAGAAGCCGAGGCTTGCGCTGTAAAGCACGGTAACGCTTAGTGCCGTCCAGTGGCGGCGGACCACGCCGTGCCAGGCGCACCAGGCCAGCGCGGGCAGGCCGAGCAGCATGGTCAGCGGATTGCCGATCAGCATGATCCCGCGCTGCACGCCGTCGATCGGCTCGTAAAGATACCAGATCGATCGCGCGTTCAGCACCCATTGCTCCCAGGTCGACTGATAGGGATGGGCCTTGAGCACCTGTTCCTGCTGCGACAGCATAAACTGGTGGTGGAACAGCAGACCCTCGGTAATCGGGTTCACGCGGAAGAAGAAGGCCGGGAGATAGGTCGCGGCATAGACTGCCAGCGGCAACACGCCGAGCGACAGCGTCGCCTCGACCAGCGTGATGCCGGGCACCGGCGCACCGCGGCGGCTCAGGAACAAGCGGCGGCGCCCGGCCGCAGCCCGGGCGAAGAAGAACGCGAGGCCGGGCAGCATCGCGATAACCAGCGCGTTCCACTTGGCGCCCATGGCGAGACCCAGCGCGATACCGGTCAGGGCGAGCCGCCAGCGGCCCTGTTCGGGCTGACGGATCGCGGCGGCATAGTGCCAGGCCGCGAGGCTCAGAAAGGCGAGGCAGAAAATGTCCAGCATCGCGATGCGCGAATGGATGAACAGGTGGAAGCCGGTCGCCAGCAGCACGCCGTAGACAAGCGTGGCAAAGCGGCTCAGCGTGCCGAACCAGACTGCGCGCATGCCGGAAAATAGCGCCAGCGCCCCGAACAGCGTGGGCAGCAGGCGCCAACCCCAGGGATTGTCGCCCAGCAGCGCGATGCCTAGCGCGATTAGCTGTTTGCCCAGCAGCGGATGTTCGCGATTGGTGAACTCGCCCAGGACCAGCAGCTCGCGCGCGGCGGGCAGGTAATGGACCTCGTCGAAATAGGGTTTGGCGACGATCGTCAGGTGCGGCAGGCAGCCGAGCCAGAAAATCAATGCCAGCCCGGCGCACCAGCGCAAGGGATCCTTGGGTTGCTCGGGCGCGCGGCTCATCGATAAGCGGTTAAGCGAGCGTTTGCGCGGAGACAACAGGCTTTGCTTGCCGCTTCCCCCGGTGCTTTCTAGACGTGCTGCCATGAAGAAGACCACCGGCACTGACCGCTCGATCACTTCCAAGTGGCGGCCCGCGACGCAGGCCGTGCGCGGCGGCACCTGGCGATCCGAACATGGCGAGACCAGCGAGGCGCTGTTCCTCACCTCCGGCTATACCTATGACGACGCGCAGACCGTGGCCGACCGTTTCGCGGGCGAGGCGGCAGGGATGACCTATTCGCGCCTCCAGAACCCGACCGTCGCCATGCTCGAAGAACGCGTCGCGCTGATGGAAGGGGCGGAGGCCTGCCGCGCCCAGGCAAGCGGGATGGCGGCGATGACCACTGCGCTGCTGTGCCAGCTTTCGGCGGGCGACCATGTGGTCGGTGCGCGCGCGGCGTTCGGTTCGTGCCGCTGGCTGCTCGATCATCTGCTGCCCCGCTTCGGGATCGAGACGACGGTGATCGACAGTGCGGATGACGATGCGTGGGAGGCCGCGATCCGACCCAACACCAAGGTGTTCTTTTTCGAAACGCCCGCCAATCCCACGCTCGACGTGGTCGACCTCGCACATGTCTGCGGCGTCGCGCAGATGCATGGCATTACTACCGTGGTCGACAACGCCTTTGCCACAAGCGCGCTACAAAAGCCGATGGATTTCGGCGCGGATGTGGTGGCCTATAGCGCGACCAAGCTGATGGACGGGCAGGGTAGGGTGCTGGCAGGCGCGGTCTGCGGATCGCAGCAGTGGATCGACGAGGTATTGCTGCCCTTCCAGCGCAATACCGGCCCCAATATCGCGCCGTTCAACGCCTGGGTCGTGCTCAAGGGGCTGGAAACGCTCGACCTGCGCGCGCGGCGCCAGAGCGAGAATGCAGTGGAACTCGGCCAGTTCATCGAAGGCCGCGTGCCGAAGATGCTGCATCCCGGCCTTCCCAGCCACCCGCGCCACGATCTCGCAAGCAAACAGATGGTCGCGACCGGCCCGATCTTCGCCTTCGATGTCGGCGACCGGGCGACGGCTTTCGCCGTTCTCGATGCGCTCGAACTGGTCGATATTTCCAACAATATCGGCGATGCGCGCAGCCTGATGTGCCATCCGGCCAGCACCACCCATGCCGGCATGACGCAGGAAGCACGTGACGAGATGGGCGTGACCGAGGGCTTGCTGCGCATCAATGTCGGGCTCGAGGATGTCGAGGATGTCAAAGAGGATCTCGACCGCGCACTGTCTGCCGCCGGGCTTTAGCGCCGCCAATTGTTGCGGATCGCGATCCGTTCCAGCTCTCCGCCCAGCGCATGGGCGCTCGTCATCGCCACCGCGCAGCGCGCATCGTCGGTCAGCACGCCGTGAACGTCGAGACCGGCGCCGCCGATAAGCGCCATGAGCAGGCCTTCGTCGCGTGTCATTCCGGTCGCGCAGCACGGTGCGAGCAGAATCCGGCGTTGCGAGGTTCGGGCCAGATCGATGACCAGCGCCCGTGCCAGCACGAGCACCTTGCGAAATTCCACACCGCCCGCATCGAGCGCCAGCATGGTCGCACGCGCATCGTGAAGCCCGTGCGCCGCCAGTCGGCGTATGAGAACCAGGCCGAGTGTTTGGTGGCGGCGGGCGGGGAGGGGCAATTCAAGAGCGGTCGAATCATGCGAATGGGCCATGCGATCTCCTTTGCCTCTATTCTACGCTAATGCGAGTCATTCGCAAGTAGCGACTGCGTGCGATCCGTATCGTTTGGCAGTCCTTTTCGGTGATCTGCCTTTACCGCCTGCGGGAAACTTCGCAGGCCACCCCATCATTGTCGCGATCCAGCGCCCGCCGATATCCGGCTTCTCCGCGGCGGATCGGCGCTGCACCTGCTGCCTGGGCGGCATCGCAATTGCGAAAATACACGCCGCCCCTGATCTGTGATGCGGGTGGTTGAGGCGTTGCGCGCCGGTTGCGGTGGCAGTGATAATCGCCCGTCTTGCGGTTGTTGTGGCATCCTTGCGCATTCAGCCCGCCCGGATGCGCCAGCGCGGGCGGCGGCGGACCAGCCAAAAGCGCGAGCGGCACGAGGAGGGCGATGCCTTTCATCCTCGTAAGCATAGCATCAAACGGCTATCGGGGGGAGCGAGGAGAAACGAATGGCCCGGAAGACCATCGAATACGTTTTCGATTTCGGCGCGCCGAACGGTTATCTGGCATGGTATCCGCTAAAGGATATCGCCGCGGGGACCGGTGCGCGCCTTGAGGTGACGCCGGTCTTTCTCGGCGGCATGCACAAGCTCACCGGCAATGCCCCGCCAATGGTGCGCGATGCCGGGGTGAAGGGCAAGGTCGCTTATGCCGCGCTCGAATTCCAGCGCTTTCTGGACCGTCACGGGATGGACAAGTTCAGGATACACCCCGCGCTGCCGTTCAACTCGATCCTGCCCCAGCGCGTCCTCGTGGCTGCGCAGGATGAGCCAGAGAAACATGCCATCGTCGAAGCCCTGCTTCCGGCAGTGTGGGAGCGTAATATCGACTGCGGTGATATCGAGGTGGTGGGGCGTGAACTGGCCGGGGCAGGCCTCGATGCGGAGCGCCTGCTCGCCGCCACGCAGGATGCGGCGGTGAAGGCGGAACTGGCGGACAATACCGAACGGGCGGTCGCGCGCGGGGCTTTCGGCATTCCGACCTATTTCGTCGACGACGAAATGTGGTTCGGCAAGGAACGCCTCGGCCAGCTCGAAAGCTATCTGGCCGGTGGCCGGCCCTAGCGGGGCACAGCCAGCCGCCTTCGCTTCGCCGGATTGGCGAAGCGGTGGGCATTGCAGCGCAAAAAGCCCGAACTATCGCGGTTGATCGGTGCCTTCCGAGGCAATCGCCGACATGGCAGACAAGATGTTCAAGGTGGAAAATCGCACGGTTTTGCTTGCACCCCGTCGTAGGTTCTCTAATTTGGGTGTGTGATGAAAGAGCTCTTCCAACATGCCGCGATCACCGATGGGATTACGGTTCGTGTCTCGGTGAATTTCCTGCCCGAGCAAT
>CAMYIQ010000127.1 GCA_947258465.1 uncultured Erythrobacter sp. | reverse complement strand
GTAAAACGCATTTCTGAAGAGGCGGAAGGCTATGCCCGTGCCCGGCGCCGGATCGTCGAAGCCCGCAACCGGATCGCCAACCTATCGCCGCGCGAGCGAGAGGTTCTGGATTGGCTGGCGGAAGGTTGCAGCAGCAAGGCAATCGCGCGCAAACTCAACATAAGTCCGCGAACGGTAGAGAATCACCGCGCCAATCTGATGACCAAGCTGGAAACGGATCGCACCGCCCAGGCGGTCAAGCTTCAGCTCGAAGCGCATCTTGTGGATGACGCCCTGAAGGTGAGCGGATAGGCCGGTTCGACACTAGCGGCAATAGCTGCCGCCGCCATGTTCCAGATGGAAATGGTCGTGATGGGCCTTGTTGTAGTCTGGGCCGAGCACGGTGCCGAAACGCTTGCAAGCGCTGCGGTGAATAACCCGGAGAAATTCACGTTCCCTTCGTGAGGCATTCCAGCCGGATCGAACAGAAATCCGTCGCCCGTCCGCAAGCACAAAGGCTGCGACATCGACTGCCTCGGCGCGTGAGTGTGCGCTGCGCCGCGCGGTTCCAGCGACATTGCGGCAGGAATAGCTGCCCATCGTTTCGATCCGTTGCAGCGGACTGCCGAGGATCTGGCGCGCAGCTCGATCGACCCCGAAACGCGCCCATGCAGCGAAACTGTTAGCGAGCGGGCAGGCCACGGCGCCGAGATTGGTTACCGCAAACTGGTGCCGATCCCCGCCGACACCTTCGAGGCTCACGCTGTTCGTGGTCGAACATCCGGCACCATAGTATTTGTCGGGCAGCGGGGCGAAGCGCGAACCTGTCTGCCCCAGTTCGGCGTGGCACTGCCGGGCCTCCGGCCGGGTCACGCTGATCGGCGCCGAACCCGCTGTCCGCGCGCCTCGTTCGGCCGGTTTGGTTTGTGGAATCGCGCCACATCCCGCCAGGGCGAGGTAAATAAGGAGAGAGAAGGCTAACCGCGGTCGCATGGCACGCATTATTTCGCAGCCATGGTTAACTTCCCGCTAACGCCCTCGGGGCAAGCGTGATCGGCCGAATTCCTCGTCTAGTCGGGCGCCTGAAGCTGTTCCCACAATTCGATTTTCACCCCGTCGGGATCGAGTATCCATGCAAACTTGCCGTACCCTTCGTCGACATGGCCGAGTATTTCGACGCCCTTGCTTCTTAGCTGCGCGACCATCGAATCGCAGTCGTCCACGCGCAGATTGATCATGAATCCGCCGACGCCCGGCTTGATATATTCCCCGTCCGGGAAATGGCTGATCAGCGAATAGGGCTGGTCCCCCGTCTCCTCCGACCAGTTGAGCTGCGGTCCGTATTCGCCATCGATCCCCAGCGTGTCGCGGTACCATGCGCGCGTCGCGGCGGGGTCCTTCGCTACGTAAAAGACCCCGCCCAGTCCGGTTACCTTAGCCATGCCGCTCTCCCGGTCAGGCGACCCTCAATAGCCTGCTGCCTGGCCATCCTTGCGCATCTCGGTCGCGCCGGTCAGCACGCCGGTTTCCGGGTCGCGCGCAATCGCTTGATAGCCGCCGAACATGATGCCGTTATCGACCACTTCCACCTTGTGGCCCATGGCGCGCAGAGCTGCGACCGTTTCGGCCGGGATGCCCGGCTCGACATGCAGAGTGCCAAGCGGATCTGCGGCGGGGCCGGTCAGCGGCTCGGTCGGCTGCCGACCGCCATCATGGTTGAAGCGCGCCGCGTCGCCAGCTTCTTGCAAATTCATGCCATAATCGGCGATGTTGACGAGAATCTGGACATGACCCTGCGGCTGCATTCCGCCGCCCATCAGGCCCAGCGTCATGAACGGCTTGCCGTCTTTCTTCACGAAGGCGGGAATGATCGTGTGGAAGGGGCGCTTACCGGGCTCATAGGTATTGGGATGGGCCGGATCGAGGCTGAACAGCTCGCCGCGGTCTTGGAACATGAAGCCGGTACCGGGCGCGACCAGCCCGCCGCCCATGCCGCGATAGTTCGACTGGATGAGGCTGACCATCAACCCGTCGCCATCGACCACGGTGAGGTAGGTCGTGTCGCCTTCGCCCTCGAGCTTGGGCTCGCCGGGTCCGAATTCGGGCGTGGCCTTGGCGGGGTCGATCAGGCCAAAGCGTTGGCGGCCATAGTCGTCGCTCAGCAAGTCCTCGGGAAAGGGGGTGAAGTCGGTGTCGGCATAGAAACGCGCGACATCGGCGTAGGCGAGGCGCTTGGCCTCGACCATGTAATGCAGCGTCTGGGGGCTGCCGCGCTCCCATTGCGACAAGTCCACATTCTTAAGAATGTTGACCATTTGCAGCGCGGCGAACCCCTGACCGTTCGGCGGCAGCTCGCACAGTTCGTAGCCGTTCTTGTATTCCGCACAGGCGGGTTCGACCCAGTCGCTGGTGTGGCTGGCGAAGTCCTCCCGCGTGAAGGCGCTGCCTTGCTCTTGCAAATAATCGACCATCACGTCGGTTAAGGCGCCATCGTAAAAAGCGTCGCGCCCCTCGCGCCCGATTGCCTCGAGCGTGTTCGCAAGGTCGGGGTTCCTGAAGACCTCGCCCGCTTCAGGTGCGGCGCCATCGGCAAACCAGACCTTGCGGGCATTGTCGAATTCGAAGGGATGGACCTCTTGCCGCGCCGTGTAGGCCCGCAAAGCGCGATCGAGATACATACCTATTACAGGCGCGATCGGATGGCCCTCGCGGGCGTAGCGTACCGCCGGGGCGAGGTTCTCGGCCATCGACAGCTTGCCGAACTTTTCGTGCATGGCGAACCACGCATCGACCGTGCCGGGGATCGTCACCGGCAGCGGACCGACCGGGGGCAGGGCGCCCGCTCCGTCGAGCTTCTCGAGCAATTGGTCGAGCGTCTGGCCCTTGGGGCTGCGCCCCGACCCGTTGATGCCGTGCAACTTGCCGGTTTTCGGATCGTAGATGATCGCGAAGAGATCTCCGCCGATGCCGTTGCCGGTCGGCTCCATCAGGCCGAGCGCCGCGTTGGCGGCAATCGCCGCGTCCACCGCATTGCCGCCCGCCTTAAGAGTATCGAGCGCGACCTGCGTCGCCAGCGGATGCGCGGTCGCCGCCATGCCGTTCTGCGCGATCACCGGGCTGCGCGCCCAGTTTGCGCCTACAGGCCGCCCGCCGCCGCCGATCTGCTCCTCAACCGTAGGCTGTCGGTCCGCTTCCTGTGCCGTCGCTGGTGTGGCCCCCAAGGCAAGGGCAGCAACGCCCGCCAGTATCGCTCGCATTTTGGTCTCCTCCTATCGGGAGACGGTGTGGCGAAGCCGGGTTAGGCTGGCAAGGGCCGTGCGCCCGTGGCGGTCGCCTTGCTGACCAGCCAGATGGCGAGCCAGGCGGCGATGAAGCCCGGAACGATTTCGTAAAGCCCGGCATCCATGCCCGGAAGCGCGGCGTTCCAGCCGAGAGCGATCCACGCGATGACCACCGCCGCGCCGGTTACGAGACCGGCCACCGCACCCGCGCCCGTCATCCGGTCCCAGGTCAGCGAGAGGATGATCAGCGGGCCGAAAGCAGCGCCGAAACCGGCCCAAGCATTGGCAACAAGCCCCAGAACCTGACTGTCGGGATCGCTGGCGATGGCAATCGCGGCGAAGGCGACCAGAGCGACACAGATGCGCCCGACATTGACGCTCTCACGTTCGGATGCGTTGCGGCGGAAGAACAGCTTGTAGAAATCCTCGGTCAGCGAACTCGAGGCGACCAGTAGTTGCGAGCTGATGGTCGACATGATCGCCGCCAGCAAGGCCGCCAGCAGGAAGCCGGTGATCAGCGGATGAAACAGCAGGTTGGCGAGTACGATGAAGATCGTTTCCGGATCGTCGACGATCATGCCGTTCCGCTCGACGAAGGCGCGGCCGGCAATGCCGATGCCGATCGATCCGATCAGCGCCACGCCCATCCAAGTCATCCCGATATTGCGCGCCGGACGGACTTTCTCGACCGTATCGATCGCCATGAAACGCACGATGATGTGCGGCTGGCCGAAATATCCGAGACCCCAGGTCACCGCACTGATGAAGCCGAGCAGGGTAAGCCCATGGGTCAGGCTGAGAAACCCTTCGACCGGGACGTCGGTTAACGAACTGCCCGCGCTGCCGCCTTCGCCGAACATCACGACCAGAGGCATCACCACCAGGGCGACGACCATGATCAGACCCTGGACGAAATCGGTCAGGCTGACGGCCAGAAAGCCGCCGACCATGGTATAGGCGAGCACCACCAGGGCGGTAATCCAGATACCGAGCATGTAGTCGCTCATGCCGACATCGCCGAAAGCGCTGGCAAAGCTCGTTTCGAACAGCTTGCCGCCGCCGACAAGCCCGGCGGCCGTATAGACCGCGAAGAAGACGACCACGATCAACGCCGAGATCACACGCAGCGCCACCGCCTTGTCGGGGAACCGGTTGGCGAGAAATTCGGGAATGGTCAGCGCATTGCCATAGCTTTCGGTCTGCGCGCGCAGACGCGGGGCAACCACGTACCAGTTGGCCAGTGCGCCGATGAACAGGCCGATACCGATCCACGCTTCGACCAGACCGCTCGTATAGAGCGCGCCGGGCAGGCCGAGCAGCAGCCACCCGCTCATATCCGATGCCCCTGCCGAAAGCGCCGCCACCGATGGCGGCAGGTTACGACCGGCAAGAAGGTAGCCTTCCGAAGTTTCGGTCGACCGCTTCCAGGCCCACAGGCCGATGGCCAGCATGAGAATAAAATATAAGACGAGTGAAATATATGTGCCGGTTTGCATGGCCGGGGCACCTAACAGACTGGTGCCGCGCTGGCCACCGCACCCCAAACCACCGCATTGCGAGCCGGCTTTTGTATCGGTGCGGCCGCGCGTGTGGCAATTTTGCGACGGTTTTCTTGGTTTCCGAAAGTCCGT